>NZ_MVKA01000020.1:0-73641 GCF_002042905.1 Geobacillus sp. LEMMY01 | reverse complement strand
CATATGGCTATCGMAATCTAGAACGGTTTCGTTTGCGTGTATTTCTGGAGTGTACAGGGAACACTACAGGTAGTCAGGTTGCTTAAGCGCTCCCTTCTTCCGCTATCGGTATGATAGTTGGTAGAATGGAACCCGTCAAGGAAAGCACTTGACTGTTTCCATTCTACCAACTTCGTGGTCTGTATGCGGAAGAAGGATCCTGACTGATGAACCTATTTCATCCAGCTAACATGTTTCTGGGATTGAGTGGAAATCACAGAAAATGGTGAAGACCCATTTTTATTAACCTTTCTTTTAACATACCATATCGTGTTGGCATGGATCAATCAACTTCGCAATTTTTGGAATAAGCATTGTGCACTATTTGTAAACGTTTTTAGATAAGCTTAACCTTATAGGCGGGTCTTTGTTAAGCAACAAGCCCGCCCCTCGCTTCAATGCGCGGAGGCAGGCTGTTTTTTAAGCCAAAGTACGTGTGCTTACTTCCCGCAACACTTTTTATACTTTTTCCCGCTCCCGATTTCGCCCGTGGTGCCGGCTGGGCGTCGACGTTCAGCTAGCCCCGTGAAGGGTTCACGATTTTCTTTTTAACCCTACTTTAAATACAAGAATAGCAATGAAAACACTGACAGCGACAGCGGCCGAAACGATTGTGATAGGCAGCCAGTCAGTTGCAAAAGATGAATAAGTGATCATTTCAGCCATAGCAGCGCATCCTCCTTTATCCATCATAGACGAAATCCCGTCAGATTTGAAACCGTTTTTTCTTCTCGTTAACTTGCTTGTCTGATATACTGGAGTGGAAAGGAGGTGAAGGTGATGGAAGAAAAAACGATATTGGCGCAAATTTTGCAAGTGCTTGATTTGTACGCGGCTGATATGCGCAAACAGTTCGAGGCGCTCCATGAAAAATTCGACTCGCTTCAACGCCAAGTCCAAACGTTGAACGAAAAAACAAACGAAATGGACAAGCGCATCGAAGACATGGATGAGCGCATCGAGGAGATGGACGGGCGGTTTGAGCGGCAGATCGCCCAGTTGGAGCGCACCATCAACGAACGGTTCGAACGGCTCGAAGCGAAACTCGGCCACGTCCGCGTCGAACTAGTTGAAACACAAGAAACGGTCGACTTCCACTCCGTCAAAATCGCCCAGCATGATCGAAAAATCCGCCATTTGCTTCACGCTCGATAAATCCTCCACCGCTATCATGCCCCCGCCCTTCAATCAGGGCGGGGGCGTTCGCATCAAGAAAGCTCTCGGGCAAGGTCGGCCGCCAAGGCGGCGTTGTTTTTCACTAAGGCGATGTTTGCTTGCAAGCTTTTGCCCCCGGTTAACGTTTTCACCCGGTCAAGCAAAAACGGGGTGACCGCTTTTCCGGTGATGTGCTGTTGTTCCGCTTCCTTGAGCGCTTGTTCGATGATGGCGGTGATATACGACTCCTCGAGCTCATCTTCTTTTGGGACAGGATTAGCGATCACAACACCGCCGTTTAACCCAAGCCCCCATTTCGTTTCGATGAACTGGGCGATCTCTTCCACGCTGTCGAGGCGATAGTCGACGCGAAACGGGCTCGTCCGCGAATAAAACGCCGGCAGGACGTCCGTCTGATAGCCGATGACCGGAACGCCGTGCGTCTCTAGGTATTCAAGCGTCAATCCTAAATCCAAAATCGATTTCGCCCCGGCGCAGACGACCGCGACGTTTGTGCGCGCCAGTTCCTGCAAGTCTGCGGAAATGTCCATCGTCTGTTCGGCGCCGCGGTGCACTCCGCCGATGCCGCCGGTCGCAAACACGCGGATGCCAGCCATCTCAGCGCAAATCATCGTCGCCGCCACGGTAGTCGCCCCGTGTTTCTTCATGGCGACGACATACGGCAAGTCGCGGCGGCTCACTTTTTCTACATCGCGGCTTGTCCCTAACTGTTCAAGTTCCGCTTCTGTCAATCCAATTTTAATTTTTCCATTGAAAATCGCCACTGTTGCTGGCACGGCGCCGCGGTCGCGGATGATCCGCTCGACGTCTTTCGCCGTCTGCACGTTTTCCGGATACGGCATGCCATGCGAGATGATCGTCGATTCTAAGGCGACTATCGGCTTTTGTTCCGCCTTCGCTTGAGCGACTTCTTCGGAAAAGACGAGAAAATCATTCATCACTTCGTTCCCCCTTCGCGAAAATACCGCGCATAGGCGGCTTGCAACAGGTGTTCATTCAAAGCGGAATGCACCGTTTCGGCCGTTTGCAGCGTAAGCGACGCGCTGCTCATCCCAAAGCGGCAGGCGTCTTCCACCGTATGTCCGCCTAAGACGCCGTACAAAAATCCAGCCGCAAAGGCGTCGCCCGCTCCGGTGGCGTCGGTGGCCTCAACCTTCGGCGCCGCAATCGCTCCTGTTTCCCCTTGCTTGGTGGCGTACGCGACGCCGTTTGCGCCGCGCGTGACGACAACGTTCTCGACGCCCAAACGAACGAGCGCCTCCATCGCTTCGGACACGCTGCGACCGTCGTCTTCGGCAAGCGCCTTCGCTTCCGCTTCGTTCGTGATAAGCCACGTCACCCCGCTTAAATCAGCGGGCAGCCGCTTGACTTTCGGAACCGACACGGTCACCACACAAAGCGGGAGGCGCTCCCTACGGCACTGCTCGATTGTCCACTGAATGGCGTTGCTTGAAAAATTCGTATCAAGCACGACGGCTGAAATCGGGCCGAGTTCGGGCCATCGCTGCTTCATCCATTCTTTTCCCACTGTATCATAAATCACCATATCCGCCAAGGCGAGGACCATCTCGCCACGTTCATCGAGCACCGCTGTATACGTCCCGGTGTTCGCTTTTGACGTTCGCACGATGTGCCGTGAATCCACGTACCGACTCGTCACGTCAATGAGCCACTGTCCATCGCGGTCATCGCCAACGGTGCTGACGAGCGAAACAGGTTGAGCAAGCCGCCCTAAGTTTTCGGCGATGTTTCTCGCCACCCCGCCCGCGGTTTGCGTCGTGGCGACGGGATGGGACGTGCCGAGCCGAAACGGAGTGAGCAACCGCGCCTTTCGGTCGACGTTCGCCCCGCCAATGCAGACGATCGAGGCCGCTTGTCGCATTCCTTTCTTCCCCCTCTCTTCCAATGAACACCGCCGCGCTCTTTCCTCTCTCCCGAAACAAGGAAAACGGTTTCAAAAAAAGCCGGCAGCTGCGCATTTCGAAGCCTCACTGCCATTGTACCATATGCCGTCCGGCAAAAACGGCATAAAGAAAGCACCCCGTCAAAACGACGGGATGCCGACTTTCGGACGTTTAGTTTTTGTACGCGCAATACGGACGCAGTTTGACGCCGATCAGGCTGCCGAGGAAAGCAAAGACAAACCACGCCCAGCCGTGGGCGCTGAATGACGCAATGCCGCCGAAATACGCGCCGATATTGCAGCCGAACGCCAGCCGGGCGCCGTATCCCATCATCAGGCCGCCGATCAGCGCACCGATCGTCATGCGCGTCGGACGCTTCCACTGAATCGTTTTTGTATAGCGGCCCGCCAGCGCTGCCGCCAATAAGGCGCCGACCATCAAGCTGATGTCCATCACGGTCGTTGTATCGTAGTAGAGTGGATTCGCGAGCGCCTGCCGTTTCGCTTCATCTTGCCAGTACGCCCAAGCGGTCGGATCGACGCCAAACAGCTGCACGAACTTCGCCCCCCAAAGGGCGAAGGCAGACGTAATGCCCCACGGCTTACCGCTAATCATCAGCACAAGCGCGTTCGTTACAGCCAAGAGCAACGCCCCGACCAGAAGCGACCATGGCCCTTTGTAAATCGCTTTCCAGCCATGACGGTTCTCAAGCGATGTAGCAACGAGTTGGCCATAGCGCCGTTTTTCCGCCACGGTCACCACATAGTAGACCGCTGCCAGCAAAACCAACTGAAGCAAAAACCCTCCCAAGGCGCCGAACTCGCCAATGAACGAGAACGGCTCAAATTGTGGCATCTTCGCCCACACGTCAAAGTGGGTCGTCGCAATGACTGAGCCAGCGATGAACCCGATGAGCGTCACGATGCCGTTCACATCGCCGCCGCCGATATGGTACAACGTCCCGGACGCGCAGCCGTCGCCAAGCTGCATGCCGATGCCAAACAGGAAGGCGCCGACGATGACTGATACCCCCACGCCAAATACATACCCTGACACTGGGTGCCCGAGCGCCGAGCCTTTCACGAGCAGCGGCAAAAACAACGCGCTGGCCACAGCCATCATCACCATTTGCGCCCGAATACCTTCCCCCTTGGCGGTACAAAATGAATTTGCGCCAAGCAGATGTAAAGCCAAAATGCGCCTGGTACAATACAAATCCACCAAACGCCCCTAACACGTACAAAAGCGCCTGTTGCCAAGAAACGCGGCTATATAAGAACAACGTTCCACCGATCAATATGAGGCAGGAAACAGCAATAATCCACGCAGTCGGATGTTTCGGGGCGTTCGCTGCTTGTTTCGCGCGAACGTCTCGTTGTTGTGCGGTCAACTCCATGATGCATAATTCCCCCTTTTCCATTTTGTTCACCTACTTTATAATACTATAAAACTTATTGATTTTCTATGATTTAAACTAGAAATGTTTCACCTCAGCGGCTGATCGGGTATAATGCAGACGAGCACTTTCTTAGGAAGGAGATTGGCATGTGGAACGAATTCAAAAAATTTGCTCTCCGCGGCAATGTGGTCGATTTAGCCGTCGGGGTCATCATCGGCGGGGCGTTTGGCAAAATCGTCTCCTCGCTCGTCAATGATATCATCATGCCGCTCGTCGGTTTGATTTTAGGCGGCATCAATTTCAGCGACTTGTCTTGGAAAGTCGGCAAGGCGGAAGTGAAATACGGGGCGTTTATCCAAACAGTCGTCGATTTTTTGATCATCGCGTTTTCGATTTTCCTGTTTGTCAAACTGCTCAACAAACTGTACGAGCGGATGAAAAAACAGGAAGACGTCAAAGAAACGGCGCCGACGCTGACGAAAGAAGAGGAGCTGCTCACAGAGATTCGCGATTTGTTAAAACAGCAGCGGGAAACGACGTGAAAGCCTGTCCATGGCGTGGACAGGCTCTCAAAAACGGTAAACGAATCTCTTAACTATGTGAATATGTTACGGTGACTTGAGGGTGGATCGGCCTCCCCTGATTTGGAAGGGGGTGATGCCGATGACAGTATTTGAAGCATTGATGTTTTTTCGCAAGTCGCATGGTTTCAATACTGTCGCACAATCAAAAGAAATATCCACCCTTAAGTTAACGAGGCGCTTAGGCGGATTATTTCCTTCTGCTCGCGCCGATCCCCTTTATGGGAACCGTCTATTGCGGGGCCGAAGGTGCGGCAACACCTTTGGCTTCACTTGTTATTTTGTCATCTCGAACCGAGAAGACCGCCACTTCCCAGCGTGAGCGTAAGTGGGAGAGCGTTCAATTTACGTCGATTACAACGTAATCCCAGTACGTTTTTCCAAGATAGACGAGTAATGCCCATTTTCCAGATTCACCCAGTCTCATATTTGATGGTATATGTGCGTCTGCACCATTATTCGGACCTCCTGGAACTCCCGTTGTCCAAACGGTTTTTCCGTCTAGTGTTAACGCAGGAGCTATATCGTTGCTGCCTTTTTTCACTGCAACGATTGTCAGCTTTCCTTCTGGAATGGAGTCCCCCCAGAAATGCCACATGTATTTGCTATCTTTGTTTGCTATAAACGGTTCATCAATGAAACCCACTTTGTTTGGTACTCCGCGCATTTTATAATTTCCAGATTGAAAAACCGGGCTTACTTCCCAATTGATATGACTGATTACTTTTTGATCTATTTTAACAGGTATTTTTTCAATATCACTCATCTCTTTATTCTTTTCCCATATACTGCATGCGGATAAAGAAAAAAGGATTACGATGACTAGCAAATGTTTCACATTTTCACCACCTTTCACTAATTTAATGATATCATAATTTTTAGCGATTCCTCCCCGACTTTCGCTATCGCTTAGAAGTCGGGTTCTCCTCGCTTATTCCCAAGATGAAAGGAACATAACCCCCCTTCTGTCCAGGCGCCAACCCGTTGTCAAAGCAGCCAGTACGCAAGCGGGGCGGTGAGGATGAGCGTTAATACGGTCCGCTCGAACCAAATGACAAGCAGCCTCGACAAGCTGAGCGGAATTTCCGTAGACAAAATGCATGGAATGACAGCGGAAAAGAATAGGATCGCCGATACGGATACAACAGCAATAATGAATTTCGTGACAAGCGGAGCTTCGGTGACAAGCAAAGCTGGCAAAAACATTTCCGCGATTTCAATGGCTGATGCTTTCGCTGCCAACAGCGGTTCAGGGATTTGCAACAGAAGGGTGAATGGATAGAACAGGTAGCCTAACCAGTCAAACAATGGCGTATATTCAGCGAGCAACAGCCCGATCAGTCCGACTGACATAATGGACGGCAAAATTCCCATCGTCATGATGAAGCCATCGCGCAAGTTTTCCCATATGTTCGTCCTGATTCCTTTTGACTGCTCTACCGCCCTCATTGCTTCGGTCCAAGCTTGTTTCATATAGTTGCCCGTCACTTTTTGCTCGGGATCCCCCTTGCCATTGTAATACTCATCGCTCATGCGGCTTAACGGCCAAAGCCGGGCGGTGAACGCCGTGACAGCAAACGTCACAAGAAATGTCACCCAAAAATACGTATTCCAGATCGACATCAGCCCTAATGTTTTCGCGACAACGACCATGAACGTAACAGACACAGTGGAAAAGCCAGTGGCGATGATCGCCGCTTCTTTCACTGTATATTTGCCTTCTTTAAACACTTTATTGGTGATCAATAGCCCAATGGAGTAGCTGCCGACAAAGGAAGCGACGGCGTCAATCGCCGAGCGGCCTGGCGTTTTCCAAATCGGCCGCATGACGGGCTGCATCCAAACGCCGACAAATTCGAGCAGCCCGTAGCCGACAAGCAGAGCGAGAAAGACGGAACCGATCGGCACAAGCAAGCCGACGGAAATGACGAGTTTGTCATACAAAAACGGCCCCATATTCGGTTGAAACAGCCACGACGGACCGATGCGAAACACCAACATGACCGCCACGATGAGTCCAAAAACTTTCAATATCGAAAAAACCGTCGTCACGGCATCTTTATTCCATGTTTTCTTGTAAAATGGGTACATCGCACCTAAAGTGATCACTATAAGAGCATAATAGGGAACAAGTGCTGAAAAGTGTGTGCGGATCCATGTCACGATATGATCGAGCAAAATAGACGATTTGCCTCCGATGGATACGGGAACGAAAAACACGAAAATCCCGATGGCACTGTAAACGAAAAACTTCCATGCACCGCTTGCCGGCGTTGGTGTCGGCACGGATGGCGCCATGTTTGTATCCGTTTTCATTTTCCTCCACCCCCATTTGTTCTTCTACAGGCTAAAGACGACAGCACGGCCGGAAGCATAACCGCTCCCGGTCGCCAAACACCTCGACGGAAGACCATTCCTCCTTCAGATGTACACCTTGCCTTCCTTCACCACCGCCTTTCCACCTTTGATCACCGTCTCCGCATGGTTGACGCCGTAATAGTACATGATTTGCATATAATTTGGCACATGGAAAATGACCAAATCCGCCTTCTTCCCCGGCTCGAGGCTGCCGACGAGATGAGCGCGGCCGATGGCATGGGCGGCATTGATCGTGGCGGCGGCCATCGCTTCAGCGGGAGTCATGCCCATATGCAGGCAGGCAAGGCTCATGACAAGCGGCAGCGAGACGGTCGGCGACGAACCAGGGTTGCAGTCGGTCGCCAAAGCGACGGGAACGCCGGCGTCGATCAAACGGCGGGCATCGGCGGCTTTTGTCATTAAGAAAAATGCCGTGCCCGGCAAGAGAACGCCGATGACGCCGCGCTCCGCCATGCGCCGAAGCCCTTCGTCTGACGCACGAAGCAGGTGGTCGGCGGATATCGCGCCGACTTCGGCTGCCAGTTCCGCCCCGCCATACGGCTCGATTTCATCGGCGTGGATTTTCGGCGTCAAGCCGTACGCTTTTCCAGCTTCCAACATGCGGCGCGCCTGGTCGGGGGTAAAGACGCCGCGCTCGCAAAAGACGTCGTTGAACTCGGCCAACCCCCGCCGACTCACTTCGGGAATCATCTCGTCGATGACAAGGCGGACGTATTCATCGGGGTCGTGTTTCCATTCCGGCGGAACGGCGTGGGCGCCAAGAAACGTGGAGACGACATCGACCGGGTGGGTGTCATGGAGCCGCTTGGCGACTTCAAGTTGCTTGATTTCGTGCTCAAGGCTTAAACCATAGCCGCTTTTTGCTTCGACGGTCGTGACCCCATGAAGCAAAAACTGATCGAGCCGCCGCTTGCTTTCTTCATACAACATCTCTTTCGACGCCTCGCGCGTCGCTTTTGTCGTGGCATGAATGCCGCCGCCCGCGTTCATGATCTCCATGTACGTCGCTCCACGTAGGCGCATCGTCCATTCGTGTTCGCGGCTGCCGGCGTAAACGAGATGGGTATGAGGATCGACAAGCCCAGGCGTAACCGTTTTGCCCTTGGCGTCAATGACTTCCGCTTCGGCGAGCCGATCAGCAAATTGGCGGGCCAGTTCATCGTCCGCACCAACCGCAACGATCGTGCCATGTTCGATCCAGACGCTGCCGTTTTCGATGATGTGAAGATCGCTCATCTTCTCCTTGACGAGCGGGGCCGCGGAGCTTCCCGCCAGCGTGACGAGCTGGCGGGCGCGGCGGACAAAGAGCGGGCGCATATGGATCCCCCTTTCTACTTGAGCATCGGCATATCAATGCCTTTTTCTTTCGCCGTCCGGATGGCAAGGTCATACCCGGCATCGGCGTGGCGGACCACACCAAGCCCCGGGTCGGTCGTCAACACCCGTTCCAACCGTTTTTCCGCCTCTTTCGTGCCGTCGGCGACAATGACCATGCCGGCGTGAATCGAGTAGCCCATGCCGACGCCGCCGCCGTGGTGAACCGACACCCAGCTCGCGCCGCCAACCGCATTCAAAAGCGCGTTTAAAATCGGCCAGTCGGCGATGGCGTCGCTCCCGTCTTTCATTCCTTCCGTCTCCCGGTTCGGCGAAGCGACGGAACCCGAATCCAAATGATCGCGTCCGATGACGATCGGCGCTTTCAGCTCGCCTTTGGCCACCATGTCGTTGATGATTTTGCCAAATTTCGCCCGCTCGCCGTAGCCGAGCCAACAAATGCGCGCCGGCAGCCCTTGGAACTTAATGCGTTTTTGCGCCATGCGAATCCAATGGCAAAGACGCTCATTGTCGCTGAATTCACGCAAAATGACTTCATCGGTTTTATAAATGTCTTCCGGGTCGCCCGATAATGCCACCCAGCGGAACGGCCCTTTTCCTTCGCAAAAGAGCGGACGGATGTAGGCCGGCACAAAGCCCGGGAAGGAGAAGGCGTCGTCCACCCCTTCGTCTTTTGCCACTTGGCGGATGTTGTTGCCATAGTCAAACGTCACCGCCCCTTGCTTTTGCATCGCCAGCATCGCTCGCACGTGCGCGGCGATCGACTGTTTCGCGCGGGCGATGTACTGCTTCGGATCGCGCGCCCTGAGTTCGGCGGCCTCATCAAGCGTAAGGCCAGCCGGGATGTAGCCGTTTAACGGATCGTGGGCGGACGTTTGATCGGTCAAGACGTCCGGAACAAAGCCCATTTCGACGAGACGCGGCAACACTTCAGCCGCATTGCCGACAAGGCCGATCGACAGCGCTTTTTTCTCTTCCTTCGCTTGTTTCGCCATCTCGAGCGCCGCGTCTAGGCTGTCGGTCATCGTATCCAAGTAATTCGTGTCAATGCGGCGCTGGATGCGGGCCGGATCGACTTCGATGGCGAGACAGACGCCGCCGTTCATCGTCACGGCGAGCGGCTGCGCCCCGCCCATGCCGCCAAGGCCGGCGGTTAGCGTGATCGTCCCGGCCAGCGTGCCGCCAAAGTGCTGGCGCGCCACTTCGGCAAACGTTTCATACGTCCCTTGGACGATCCCTTGGCTGCCGATGTAAATCCAGCTCCCGGCCGTCATTTGTCCGTACATGATCAACCCTTTTTTGTCAAGTTCGTGGAAATGGTCCCACGTCGCCCATGCGGGCACGAGGTTGGAGTTGGCGATCAGCACGCGAGGGGCGTCCGGATGCGTGCGAAACACCGCCACCGGCTTGCCGGATTGAATGAGCAACGTTTCATCGTTTTCTAAACGAAGAAGGGTGTCCACAATCGCCTCGTAACATTCCCAGTTGCGCGCCGCCTTGCCGATGCCGCCGTAGACGATCAACTCATCCGGCCGCTCGGCGACATCGGGATGCAAATTGTTGTTTAACATGCGCAACGCCGCTTCTTGAATCCATCCTTTCGCCCGCCGCTCTGTTCCCGCAAACGGGCGTACGGTCCGTTTTTCTGCCATCGTCATCCTCTCCTTTTTCCTCTTTGCTTTTTATTGTAAGGAAGCCAAGAGGATGGAGATAGATTCTCGTCTTTTCAAGATGATCCAATTTTTTTGAAATTTCTTTTTTCTTTTCACTTCATCTATCCATTTCTTTTGATATATGTTCATTTCTTTTGAAAAAACCGCCTACCGCGGTGATGACGGTTTCAGCCGTTGTTCATCGCGGTAGGCGGTCGGCGTCTGGTTCAGTTCGGCTTTAAAGACGCGCATCAAATAATGGGCGGTGCGAAACCCGGTTTGTTCGGCGATTTCTTTAATCGACAAATCCGTCTGCCGAAGCAGCCGTTTCGCTTCCTCAAGCCGCCGGTTTGTCAGCCACTGGCGAAACGTCACGCCGCGCTTTTTCGACAACAAATGGCTGAAATACGCGGGGCTGCGCCCGGCGGCGGCCGCGACCCGCTCAAGCGTGAGCGACGGATCGCGAAAATGCGCCTCCATATAGCGGAGGCCGCGCTCCACGGCGTCGACGCGCGCGTCTTCCTCGGCCTGCTTGGCCTCATGGAACAACCGATATAAAAATAAAATCAATTCTTGAACGATGCGATACAAGACGGGATTGTACAAAATGTCTTGAAAAATGCGCATATACTCCCGCTCGGTTCCGCCGCGGTCAAGGCCGTATGTTTTCATAAACCGGCGGATTTGCGCCAAGATGCTCGTCAGCCGCGTCCGCACCATCTCCGGGCTCGGAAACGGCGGCCCCCAATGGGAAAATTCGCGCCGCAGCCATCGCTTCACCCCTTCATGGTCGAACCGCTCGAGCATCTCGATCCATTGCCGCTGCTCCTCGGGCGTCAAAAACGGATCGAGCTCACGCCACTGTTCGTATTCCGAAGCGGGAGCGATCACTTGGCGATAGCCAATGAAAAACGTCGTCTCCAGCAACCGGCGGGCCGCTTGGTATTGCCCGCGCACCGTTTTCCGGCCATCAGGCGGCATCACGACAACCGCGAGCGGCTCATGATGCTCCTCTTCCCAATCGCGCAGCAGCTTCCACGCCTCTTCTTTCCCGTCGCCCGGCAAATCGGGAAGCAGGCAAACCGCCATATGGGTGAGCGGCAATACGCGCGCCCGTCCGCGAAACGGATAGCTCGTTAAAAAGCGGATCACTTCTCGAGACAAGGCAGGCTGTTCCGCCTGCACAAGCCATACATGGGTGGAAGCTGCGGCGGGGTCATCGTAAAATAATGCGCGGTAGTCGTCATGGCCGTCAAAACCCGCTGTCAGGCTCGAGCGGCTGTTTGAGGAAAGCGAAACCGCCGTCCTCAACGCTTGTTTCAGCTTGGCGGGCTCAAGCGGCTTCACAAGCAAATCGACGCATTGCCAGTCGATGGCTTGTTTCGCCCGCGCAAACGTCGCCTCGGCCGTTGCGGCAATCACGCGTTGGCAAAACAAGCGGACGTGGGATGTCGCCTTCGACCATCGTTCATACGGAATCATATCCAGTTCGACGTACAATAGCTCCGGCGCCTCCCGCTCAAGAAGAGCCATCATCTCCTCCACATTGGCCGCCGTGTACACCTGCTCGATCGGCAGCGAATACGCGGAAACGAGCCAGCGGATCGCTTCTCGTTCCTTGTCGTCCCGTTCGGCAATGACCAATTTCACGTTCTCACCGCCTTGGCTGCAAGCGTCGAAAATGAAGGAGTGCATCCATGCAAAAGGCGGCGGCCAACGCCACCGTTTTTCCGCCTTCATCCAAGAGTGGATTGACTTCGCAAAGGTCGACGCTGATCGTTTTCGGATGAGAAACGATTCGGCGGATGAGAGCGCGCGCCAACGACGGAGCGAGTCCAAACGGCGACGGCGCGCTCACCCCCGGCGCGGCGGCCGCGCTGATGGCGTCCATGCAAATGGTGAACATCACGGCATCGTGATGAGCGGCAAACTCCTCGATTTGTTCATAGGCGGCCTCGATCGGCCCTGCGGTCAGCTCGTCTTCAAGCATGTACCGGCAGCCGTACGTCTCGGCCGCCGCAAACAGGGCCGCCGTGTTGCCGAGCCGCTGAATGCCGAGGCAGAAGTAACGGACCCGTTCGTCTTGATCCAATATTTGCCGAAACATCGTCCCGGACGTCGGGCCGTCATCGTACGGGCGCAAGTCGAAATGGGCGTCAAGGTTGAGGATGCCAAGGTGGGCTTCGGGCCCGAGCGCTTCGCGAACGCCCAAGTAATGGCCGTACGCCGTCTCATGGCCGCCGCCGATCACGATAGGCGCCATCCCGTTTTTCAGCAGGCGGGCGATCGCCTTCCCAAGTTCAGCCTGGCTTTGTTCGAGCCGTTCATCGACGCAAACGACATCGCCTGCGTCATAGACAACGACCCCTTCCGGAAGATGCCAAGGCAGCCGGGCCAGCGCCGCTTTGACGGCGGCCGGCGCCTCTTTCGCCCCTTGGCGGCCTTGGTTGCGGCGCACTCCTTCGTCGCACGCAAACCCGATGAATGCCGCCGCTCGTTCCACCGTCTCCAATGGCTGCGACAAATCGAGCAAGCGAATGCGCTGATGAAGACGAAACGCCTGCTCATCGCTCACGCTGTCAATCCGTCCCGTCCAACGGCCGGCGTCTGGCGGTTGATACATGAGACCATCTCCTTTCCATCATCAGCTGCTTGTTTCTTTCGCCACAGCTTTGCCGTTCTCCTCCCCATGCACGCGAAAAGAGGAAATCGCCGCCGTTTGGCGAATAAAAAAACATGATTGACGACAGAAAGGGTGTTCCACATGAAGCCAATGACCAACTTGCACGCTGTCATCGCCGGTCAAAGCGCACCGCCCCCATGCGACGAAACGCTCGGCGTCCGCCTGACGGAAGCCCGAGACGGCTATGCGAAAGGCGTATGGACGATCAGCGAATCGCTGCTCAACGGCAACGGGGTGATTATGGGCGGGTTCGTCGGGGCGGCGGCGGACATTCTCATGGCGTATGCGGTGACGACCTTGCTTCGCGATGACCAAATGCACGCCTCCATCAACTTGCAGACGACGTTTCACCGCCCGGCGGCGGCTGGGGAAGCCGAAATCGAGGCGCGGGTGGAAAAGTTCGGGAAAACCGTCGCCTATGTGACCGCCATCGTGCGGCAAAACGGCAAAGAGGTGGCGAGCGCCACGTCGTCGGTGCTGATCATGGACAAACCGTGAAGGTGATGGATCTCCAAAAGGCGTTTTTGCACATGCTCGTTCTCCTTGGACTCGACGAGGCGAAACAGCAGCTGCTGTTGTTGTTTTGAAACGCATGGAAAGCGATGATCAGAGGAATCCGATAAAACCGGTGAAAAACGATGATGTTCGCCAAATCGGTGGTTTTGTTGAAAAAGGAGAACCAATTTCACAAGGTTTCCCCACTTGAGAAGAGGCGTTGTCGAGTTGCCTTTTTCATGACATCATCAGTCCTCAATGGCGAAACGAGGTGAGGCGCAGCCGTTTTCGACCAGTTGCCAAGCGCCGGAGAAAGCGCTGTCAAAAACAGCCGTTCTCCGGCGCCTTTCGTTGCTTGTTACGCCCGGACAAACGTTTTCGGCATCACGACGGCCACGACTTGGCCGCGGGCACACAGTTCGCCGTTGGCGAACACTTCGGTGTCAACTTGCCATTTTTTCGGATGAATCTCCGTCACGGTGCCGACGGCGACAAGCGGCACTCCATGCGGCGTCGGCTTGACGAAATCGACGTGAAGCGACGCAGTGACAAAGCGCGGCGGCGTTTCCCCGCTCCCTGGTTCATGGCCGTTTTTCCGATGCAAGGCAAGCGCCGCTGAACCGGTGCCATGGCAATCAATGAGCGAGGCGATCAGCCCGCCGTACACAAACCCCGGGATCGCCGTATGTTCTGGACGCGGCGTATACACCGTCACCGTCTTGTCTCCTTGCCATCCGGTGCGGAAATGGTGACCTTGTTCATTTAGACGCCCGCAGCCGTAGCACCAGGCGAATTCATCAGGGTAGTCGTCTTGAATCGCGTGCACGATCGTTTCTTCCACGTCATCCTCCCCCCTCTCTTTTTCTAGTATACCATTGAATCGGGAAGACGACGACTCCTACATGGACGGTTGTTGTCTAGCGGCAGGCAAGGCCATACGAAGAAAAATGGAACGAAGCGCCAATCGCCAGACGGCAAATTCATAGGCGGCCCAAACAGCGGACCGCCTATCGTGACGCCATTTATCGAGCAGGCTCGTAAAACTCGATCCATTCGCCGTCGGGCCCGAGGAAGAACAAATATTTTGCCCCGTTCGGAAGTGTCGTTATTTCTTCCCACACAAGCGGCACGCCGAGCGACTGAAGCCGTTCTTTCTCCTGCTCAATGCCTTCCACCGTAAACGCCACATGGTGCACTTTTCCTTCCGTCGGCAAATCCGGGTTGTATCCTTCGATCAGCTCGACAATGATCGAGCCGCCATTTTTTGTTTATTCCGCCACTTCCGGCTGTTCTGATGTGACGCCGACGTCTTTCCATGTCAGCTTCGAGCTCGGATCAACCGTAAAGTTGGCGACGCGGTTGTTGACTGCGTAGATGGCCGAACGATACAACGTCGGGATGACCGGCACTTCTTCGTTCATCAGCTTTTGCCATTCACTATAAATTTTCCGGCGGTATTCTTTGTCAAACGCCTGCTCAGAATGGCCTTTTTCGAGCAGTTCATCGTTTTTCTCGTTCACCCAGCGCGAGTAATTGAACATAACGTTTCGGCCGTACAATCCGTACGGGTCGACGTCCGTTCCCGTTCCCCAAGCGGCGGCGTAGACATCCACTTTCGGATCATCTTTTTCGACCATATCATAGAATGAGTTAAACTCCGCCAATCGCCCATCAACGAGTTGCACATCCAAGCCGACATCTTTCCAGCATTGCATATAAAATTTTGCCAACGGTTCCGCAATGTCTCCTCCGCTCATCGCCAAGAAGTGAATGGTGAATTTTTTGCCGTTCGGATCTTCGCGGAGGCCATCCCCATCCACATCTTTATAGCCGGCCTCATCAAGCAGCTGCTTCGCTTTTTCGGGATTATACGTGTACCCTTTAATTGAATTATCATGATATCCCGGGAACGACGGCGGAATGAGCGTTGTCGCCGGGAAGCGCAAGCCGTGGTACAGGCGGTCAGCCACCTCTTGGTTGTTGATGGCATACGCCATCGCTTGGCGCAGCTTTTTGTTTTGGAATTTCGGGTTGTCCATCACATTTTCTTGCTTTTTCGCATCCCAATGGCCGAGTTTAAAACCAATGTAGTTATAAGCTAAATCCACCTTGCCGATAAATTGAATGTTTTTCGTTCCTTTCGCATTCGGATATTGATCCGTTGGGAATTCCGCAATATCAATATCGCCTTTTTTCAACGCTTGCAGCACCACTTGCGGGCTGACAACTTTCAGAATAACCCCTTCCAAATTCGGCTTGCCTGCCCAGTAGTCATCGTTGCGGACGAACTCCACCGATTCGCCTGGGACGATTTTCTTCACTTTAAACGGGCCGAACCCGATTGGGTTTTTCCGAATTTTATCCGACTGAGCCAACTGTTTGATCGGCACGTCTTTCAAATAATGCTTCGGCAGCGGGTACGCCCAAATGCCGGTCAACACAGACGGGTTTGCATGTTTCCATGTAATCGTCAACGTCTTTTTGTCGATCACTTTAATGCCGGCAATTTTATCGGCTTTGCCGCTATGGTATTCATCCATCCCCACAATGTCTTGGATGAGCGCATCACCGTAGCGGACGCCCGTATAATCTTTATGGCCGATGACCAAATACGCATACTCCAAGTCTTCCGCCGTCACCGGCTGGCCGTCATGCCAATTAACATTGTCTTTAATATGGATTGTCATCGTCTTTTTATCATCCGACAACTCATACGTGGCAGCCCCATCGTTTGTAATTTCATAGTCACCGTTCGTGCGGAAAAGCGACTCATCAAAAAATTGCAAAATTTCGGCATCTGGAGCTCCCGTGTAAAATGCGTAGCTGAGCGTCCCTTCAAACGGCGTATCGGACACAAGTCCGTATTTCAATACACCGCCGTCGATGATTTTCCCGTCGTTTTTCACCGTCATCGGGAATTTGCTGATGTCTTCTTTCTGCGCTGCCGGTTTCTCTTTGTTGTCTTTCCCCCCAGTTGTCGACGAGTTGCCCGTGCATCCGGCAAGCACGAGCAGCAGCGCGGCTAGCGCCGCCAACCACTTTCGCTTCACTTTTTCTTCCCCCTTTAACTTAATCGTTGTCTGGCATCAGCCGCACGTTTTAACGCTTGGCCGATGAAATTTATGCACAGCATCATCACTAAAATAAGCAATGATGCAGGCAGCCATACCCACCATTTGTTTTGCAAAACATCCGGGTTGGTCGCATAGCTGACCAACGTCCCTAAGCTCGGCGTGCTTTCCGGCAGCCCGAATCCGAGGTACGTGAGCCCGGATTCAATGCCAATGTTGCCGGCCAAATTCAACGTCAAATTGACGATGATAATGGAACTTAAATTCGGCAAAATTTGAAACAAAATGATTTTCCAATCCGGCGTCCCAAGTGTCTTTGAGGCGCTGACGTAATCCAGCTCACGCTCAGCGAGCGTTTTCGCACGGATCAGTCGAGCCTTGCCGGTCCATAAAAATGCACTCATAATCAAAATAAACGTCAATACATTGTATTTCGGCACAATCGCAACAAATACAATCACAAGCATCAAAAACGGCAAGACGAGAATGAAGTCAATGATGCGCATAATGATATTGTCAACCCAGCCGCCGAAATAGCCGGCCACCAATCCGACAATGAGGCCGATCACCCCAGTGATGAGCGTAATGGCCAAACCGATCGTAAACGAATTGCGAGCACCGATGATGAGCTGGCCGAACACGTCGCGGCCGCCATAGTCCGTGCCAAGCCAATGTTCCGCTGATGGCGGCGAGTGAATGGCTAAAAAGTCCACTTTCACAATTTCCTCTTGATCTAAAAAAAGCGAGGCTCCATAGACGATGAGCAAAATGATTGTCAGCACGATGAGCGAGCCAAGCGCGAGCCGGTCATGGACGAGCTCCCGCCACATAATGGAGAGGGGGGAAGGGCTTTTCTCGACGTTCGTCCCGACCGCCGTTGGGCCGTTTGCTTCCAGTTTCATATCCTCCGTCTTCCTCCCTTTCTACTCAATGCGAATGCGCGGATCAACCGCACTTAATATAATGTCAGATAATAACGTTCCGACGAGGGTGGCTACTCCGGAAATCATGACGAGCGCCGTCACAACGCTGTAGTCGCGCTGCATAATCGACTGCAAAAACAGCTGTCCAAGCCCAGGATAACTGTAAATGGACTCCAAAAAGACCGATCCGCCGATTAAACCGGTAATTTCATAGCCTAAAAACGCCGCAATCGGCAAAAACGAATTGCGCAAAATGTGCCGCCAGTAAATATGCCGCTCCGGCACCCCTTTGGCGCGTGCCGTTTTTACGAAATCTTTCACTTTCGTATCAATGATTTCGCTGCGCAAATATTGAATGGTCACCACTGTGTTAATGAGCGCTCCGGACAAGGCTGGAAGCATGAGATGGTTCAATTTGCTTAAATAATAGGCCAGCGTCCCTTCCTCAACTTGAATATCCACGCTTCCGCCGGTCGGAAACCAACCGAGATGGAAGCCGAAAATAAACAACATAATCAACGCAAAGATAAATAGCGGGGTGGCATAACCAATGTAACTGTAGCCGACAATGAGCTTGTCGGCCCACGTGTCGGTCCACCGTCCCGACACAATGCCAAGCGGAATGGCGATGAGATAGGTCAAAATTAAAATAGCCGCCGATAACAATACGGTATTTCCGACCCTTCCAGCCAGCAAGTCCGTGACCGGCTGCTGATGGGTATAAGACAGGCCAAGATCGCCGTGCAACATGTTTTTCACCCAGCGGATGTACTGAATATGTACCGGGTCGTTTAACCCGAGCTTCTCTTTCATCTCTTCCAATGTTTGCGGATCCATTTTCGGATTGGCAGCCAGCTGGCCGGTCAACGCATCGCCTGGCATCGCCTTCGCCAGCAGGAAAATGAGGACGCTTAACAAAAATAGCTGCGGAATCATGATCAAGATTCGACGCAAAATAAACTTCAACATCGTTCCGTCTTCCCCTCTTTACGGAATAGCCACGGAGTGAGTCGGCGAAATGGGTTTAAGCGGATACGCTCGCCCGTTTTCATCGAAATAGTGCGAATACGCTTGCGCATATTCTTCTTCCACTTCTCGGCGCAGCGCCGCCTGTTTGCTGCGATCGCGTGGATCGGCGTTCGGAATCGCGGACAAAAGCCGCTTCGTATAAATGTGTTGTGGATTCGTGAAAATGTCTTCACTCGTCCCTTCCTCGACAAGCCGGCCGCGGTACATGATGCCGATTCGGTCGCACATATGGCGGATGATGCCCAAATCATGGCTGATGAACAAATACGTAAGGCCATATTCTTGCTGAATGTCTTTCATAAAGTTCAACACTTGCGCCTGCACAGAGACATCGAGCGCCGAAACCGGCTCATCGGCGATGATCAGCTTCGGATTGAGCGTAAGCGCGCGGGCGATGCCGATGCGTTGGCGCTGCCCGCCGGAAAACTCGTGCGGATACTTATAGATCGACTCGGCGCTTAACCCGACCCGCTCGAGCACGTACTGCACTTTTTTCCGCTCCTCTTGAGGCGACAATTTTTCAAAGTTGCGCAACGGCTCGGCGACAATATCGAGCACGCGTTTGCGCGGATTGAGAGACGAGTACGGGTCTTGGAAAATCATTTGGATGTCTTTCCGATACGCATGAAATTGACGCCGATTCAGCTTTGTCAAATCCGTCCCTTCAAACAGCACTTCACCGGCCGTTGCCCGAATAAGGCCGATGATCGTGCGCCCCGTCGTCGTTTTGCCGCAACCCGATTCGCCGACAAGCCCGTACGTTTCCCCTTGATTCAAAGAAAAGCTAACATCGTCCACCGCGCGGACATGGTCGATCACGCGGCGGAAAAAACCTCCGCGCACCGGATAGTATACTTTCAAATGGTTGACGTTAAGAAGCGCCATAGCCGACCCCACCTACCGTTTGATCATCGGGAAAATAAAAATGTTGGTAACATGTGCAACGCACCCAATGCCCCGGCTCCACTTCCCGCAGCTTCGGATCCGGTTCGTGCTTATCCGCCCCAATCCAGCTGATGCGCGGCTGGAAGCGGCAGCCTCGCCGCGGCAGCTTATGCAGCGGGGGAACGATTCCTTGAATGACGTGAAGACGTTCCTTTTTCGTCTGCGCGGACGGGATTGACTGCAACAACGAGCGAGTGTATGGATGAAGCGGGCGGTGGAAAATGGTATCGACGTCCGCCCATTCAACGATTTCCCCGGCATACATGACCGCCACACGGTCCGCCATTTCCGCCACGACCCCTAAATCGTGCGTGATCAAAATAATGCTCGTTTTCATTTGCTGCTGCAATTCTTTCAAAAGCCCCATAATTTGCGCCTGAATCGTCACGTCAAGCGCTGTAGTCGGCTCATCGGCGATCAATAAGGCTGGCTCGCAGGCGACGGCGATCGCAATCACGACCCGCTGCCGCATTCCTCCGGACAGTTCGTGCGGATAGCGATGGTACACTTTTTCCGGTTCAGGAATGCCGACCCGCTCAAGCAAGCGGATCGTTCGCTTCTTTTTTTCTGCCCCCGACAGCCGTAAATGATAATCCATGCTTTCCTCGATTTGCCGGCCGACGGTCATGAGTGGGTTGAGCGCTGTCAACGGATCTTGGAAAACCATCCCGATCTCTTTACCGCGGATTCGGTTCAATTCGGAAACAGATAACGACAGCAAGTTCGTCCCTTTAAACTGCAGACATCCTTCTACTTTCGTCTTCTCCGGCGGGTGCAGCCCCATGATCGAAAGGGCAAGGGCGCTTTTTCCGCACCCTGACTCGCCGACAAGAGCGACGACTTCGTTTTCCCCAATCGTCAAGGAAACATCATCTACTGCCGCATAATAGTCGCCGTCGATCTGAAACGAAACCCGCAATCGATCAATTTCCAACAATGGTTGTTTTTCCAATGCGCCTTTCCCCTTTGATTTAGTGTAACGAAATTTTAGACTATATATAATTCTATGATAATATTCTATCACAATTTTTTGTAAGTTCAATATTTTTTGTAATTTTATCCTTCTCTTATTTGTTTATTTAGAATAATGTTTTATAAAATAATAAGGTCGTGCAAAGGATTTTTCGCCTTTTTTTCTTCATGTTCGTCGAACAAAAAATTCGACTTTATTTCACAGGCGTAAGGATGGTGTACCATTTTTATAAAAAATATGAATCTTCACCAAAAATTGAACTTGACTGTTCCAGAACATGCCTTACTTACGCCTATAAGAAAAAAATCAGCAAATCAATGATTTTGATACATGGCGGCTCAAGAAAACGCCTTGCTTGTCAAGTACATGTTGTAGTGATGTGCCCTTTTATTTCTAAACTTGACGAGAATGGTTAGTCACCCTCTCCTACTCGACAAAATGCCAAGAAGAGGGGACATGCACCGCGTCCATCGTTTTATACAGTCAGTGGAAAAAATACAGCAATCGTTCGACAAAAATAGACAAAAATAGACAAAAACATGGTAGAATGATATAGTGCACCTTATTTTTTCGCAGATTGGAGGATTGCTTCCGCATGGACAAGCAGTCGATCATGACGCATTATGGGGCGCTTTACTTTTTTATGCCTGCCGTGCAATGGGTGGTGAATGAACATGGGGTGATTGTCGATATGAATGACTATGCCGGTGCATCGTTGGGCTACGATCGGGTTGAGCTCATCGGCGCCCCGTTTCAAACTATTTTCCATCCTGACGACTGGGCGTCCCTCGCCCACTTGCTTCCTCAACCGGCCGATGAAGCGGTTCGCACATTCACGGCCAGAACGGTGCATAAAACCGGCAAATTATGCGCTGTTCGCGTGCATATGCGTTGGAAAAACATTGAACGATACGCCGTTCCTCCTCGTCTCGTGCTCTGACATGACCGCTGAAACACATGCGGAGCGGCTGCTCGCTGAACAGACTCACATTTTGAAGCAAATCGCCAAACACGAGCCGCTCGATGCCATTCTCACGTCCATTGCCAAGGCGGCCGAAGCGTTGCGGCCGCCAGCCGTTTGTTCGATTTTGCTTGCCGATGACAACGGGCGACGCCTTTACCATGGAGCAGCGCCAAGCTTGCCATCCGCTTATATCGAAGCCATGAATGGAATCGAAATCGGGCCGCAATCTGGATCGTGCGGCGCGGCCGCCTACCAAAAAGAGGTCGTGATTGCAAGCAATGTGGCGAATGACCCCCGCTGGACGTCTTATGCGCAATTCGCGTTGGCGCACGGGTTGAGAGCTTGCTGGTCCATGCCCATTCTCTCATCATCCGGCCATGTGCTCGGAACGCTGGCGTTTTACTATCCGACCGAGCGCGAACCGGAGCCGGAAGATATGGAGATCATGTCGGCGCTGTCATCGCTCGCGAGCCTCGCCATGGAACATGAGGGAACAAGGAAAGCGCTCGAAGAAAACAGACGGCTGTATGATTCCCTGTTCCATTACCATTATGATGAGCTCACCGGATTGCCGAACCGGCGTCGATTTTTGCAGCTTGCCAAGGCAATGCTGCCAAAACTGAAAGAAACGAAACAACACGGCGCCATTTTGTATATTGATTTAGACGGCTTTCAATATATTAATGATTCGTTCGGCCATCATATCGGCGACGAGTTGCTTCAACAGACGGCCGCCCGGCTTCGTGAGCGCGTCCATCCCCATGGCATCGCTGCCCATATGAGCGGAGATGAATTCATCGTGTTGCTCGCGCCAGTCGATGGACACCAAGAAGCATCAGCCATAGCGGAAGACTTGCTGGCGCTCATCGCCCAGCCGTTTTCACTCGCCGAACAAACCATTTTTATAACGGCCAGCATCGGCATCGCTCTTTTCGACGGTGAGCAAGCCAATGCGGACACGGCCATCCGCCAGGCGGACATGGCCGCCATGGAGGCGAAACGGAAAGGCAAAAACAGCTATTGTCTTTATGAAGAAGCGCTGCAGCATCAGCGCCTTCCCAATGTATTTTTGTTAGCGGATTTGCACCAAACAGTCAAACAAAACATGGATGGGTTCGTCCTATTGTACCAGCCGATTGTCGATGTGCGGACAAAAGCTGTTTCCGCTATGGAAACGCTCATTCGTTGGCATCACCCCTCCAAAGGGATTGTGCCGCCAAGTGATTTTATTCCACTTGCAGAGGAAACGGGTCTCATTATTCCCATCGGCGAATGGACGATCCGCCAAGCATGCCGGCAGCACGAACATTGGCGCCGTCAAGGGTTCATACCGGTTCGAATGGCCGTCAACGTTTCCGTCAAAGAGTTGCACCATCCGCAATTCGCCGCCCGCGTGGAAGCCATTTTGGCGGAGACGAATATGAGGCCATCGTGGTTGGAACTTGAAATTACAGAAACGATCGCCATTTATCAAGAAGCGACTATTTTGGCCAATTTGCGCCGGTTGAAAGAGATGGGGGTGCGCTTGTCCATCGATGATTTCGGCACCGGCTATTCCTCACTCGCCTATTTGAAACAGTTGGACATTGACACCGTGAAAATCGACCGTACCTTCATCGCCGATTGCCCCCATTCGCACTATGGCAGCATCATCACAAGCACGATCATCTCCCTCGCCCGCCATCTTGGCATGAACGTCGTCGCCGAAGGAGTAGAGCGCGAGGAACAGCTCGAGTACTTAAGGGAAAAAGGCTGTCAAGAGGCGCAAGGCTACTTGTTCCGGCCCCCCATGCCGGCAGATGAAGCAGCTGGCCTGCTAGCACGCAGTATCGAGCGAAGGACGTAAAAACGCGGATGCCCGTCATCAGGGCATCCGCGTTTTTCAATCATTTAAACGCCATCGCTGCCTGCACGGCTTTTTTCCATCCGGCATACAGCGCTTCTCTCGTTTCCGTTGCCATTTGCGGTTCGAACCGGCGCTCGAGCTGCCATTGGGCGGCGATGTCATCCCGACTGCTCCAGTAGCCGACCGCCAGCCCGGCCAAATACGCCGCACCCAAAGCCGTCGTTTCATTAATGACCGGACGTTCGACCGGAACGGCAAGCAAATCGCTTTGAAACTGCATAAGGAAATTGTTTTTCACCGCCCCGCCGTCAACGCGCAACGTGGTCAGCGAGATGCCGGAATCGGCTTCCATGGCGGCGAGCACATCTTTTGTCTGGTAAGCGAGCGATTCCAAGGTGGCCCGGATGAAATGCTCTTTCGTTGTGCCGCGCGTGAGGCCAAACACCGCCCCGCGCACCTCGCTGTCCCAATACGGCGTGCCAAGGCCGACGAACGCCGGTACGACATACACCCCGTCGGTCGACTCGACTTTTTCGGCGTATGCTTCGCTATCAGCCGCGGTTTTGATCATCCGCAAGCCGTCGCGCAGCCATTGAATGGCCGAACCGGCGACGAAAATGCTGCCTTCAAGGGCATATTCGACCTTGCCGTCAATCCCCCAGGCGATCGTTGTAAGCAGCCCGTGTTTCGATTGCACCGCTTTTTCCCCAGTATTCATCAGCATAAAGCAGCCGGTGCCGTACGTATTTTTCGCCATCCCTTCCGTAAAGCACGCCTGGCCGAACAAAGCCGCCTGCTGGTCGCCCGCGGCTCCCGCGATCGGCACCTCCACGCCGAAGAAATGGTGCGGAACCGTTTTCGCGTATACTTCCGAGGACGGGCGCACCTCAGGAAGCATCGCCTTTGGCACGTTTAAAATCGCAAGCAGCTCGTCATCCCACTCGAGCGTATGAATGTTAAACATTAATGTGCGCGACGCGTTCGAGTAATCGGTTACATGGGCGCGGCCGCCGGACAGCTTCCAAATGAGCCACGTATCAATCGTGCCAAAGAGCAGCTCTCCTCGCTCCGCCCGTTCGCGCGCCCCCTCGACATGGTCCAAAATCCATTTCACTTTTGTCCCGGAAAAATAGGCGTCAATAAGCAAGCCGGTTTTTTCGCGGAATAGCGGGTCATATCCTTTCGCTTTCAGTTCATCGCAAATGCCGGCCGTCTGCCGCGACTGCCAGACGATGGCGTTGTAAATCGGGTTGCCGGTGTCTTTCTCCCACACAACCGTCGTTTCCCGCTGGTTCGTAATGCCGATCGCCGCCACTTGTTCCGGCTTCACTTGCGCCTCAGACAAGACGCTGGCAATGACAGCAAGCACCGATCCCCAAATTTCATTGGCGTTGTGCTCGACCCAGCCGGGCTGCGGAAAATATTGCGTAAACTCTTTTTGCGCCATATGAACGATTTCGCCCTTTTGATTGAACAAAATCGCGCGCGAACTCGTTGTGCCTTGGTCGATGGCTAAAATGTATTGATTCATGACATTCTTCCCCCTTCTCCTGTATTTGCTTACAACCCCCGTACGCCAACTAGAGAGAACGGCGACTTGCGGCGTTGGCCGTTTTTCCTTTTGCCATCTTCGCCGCCGCCAAAACGACTGCGGTTGCCGCCAGCACTCCCCATAATGCGCCTGTCGGTTTTCCCAAGAAAACGGCTTTATAGACCAAACTGCCTAACGCACCCCCAAGCAGCGGTCCGACGATCGGCACCCACGCATACGCCCAATTTGATGACCCTTTCCCTGGGATTGGCAACAAAAAGTGGGCTAAGCGAGGTCCAAAGTCTCGGGCCGGATTAATGGCGTATCCCGTCGTACCGCCGAGCGACAGTCCAATCGCCACGATCAAAAAACCAACGATAAACGGATTGAGCCCATCAGCGAATTTGTTGGCGCCAATGGCCAAGATGGCCAGAACCAACACAAACGTTCCGATGATCTCGCTAAGCAAGTTGGCAGCCGTATTCGGCACTGCCGGACCCGTCGCAAATACGCCAAGCTTGACACCCGGGTCGTCTGTTTCCTTCCAATGCGGCCAATAGTGGAGATAGACGACGGCAGCCCCAACCATAGCGCCAAGTACTTGTGCCAACACATAGCTAGGGACATCTTTCCATGGAAAATCACCGCTTATGGCCAATGCCACTGTCAGCGCTGGATTGAGATGGGCGCCGCTATACCGGCCGACAGCGTATGCAGCGACGGCCACCGCCAGCCCCCACCCCATCGTAATGACAATCCAGCCCGAATTGGCCGCATATGATTTCTTTAAATTGACCCCGGCGCACACACCAGCGCCGAAAATGATGAGCAGTGCCGTGCCGATGAATTCCCCTAAAAATGGCGACATTTGTTCTCTTCCCCCTTTTCATTCGTGATTTCTTCTGCCATTTCCTGCTTGGGCGGCCCCTCCGGAGGGTTAGCCGTTGGGTGGAAAAACAAAAACCCACACACTTCCCCGCTAATCAACGAGGAATATGTGTGGGTCTCCGCTTCTCCACCACAACGTTATTAACTTGCTTTTAGCATATCATCTGTTGAAAACGCTGTCAACCTATTTCTTCGGCAAAATTTGCACGTAATCGAAGTCGAGCGTATCGACCGCGTCTTCGATATGAAGGCGGGTGATGAACCGGTACGACCGACCGGGGCGCGATGGCGGCAATGTTTCCGGGATCGTGTAGAAAAACGGGATTTCCTTTTTCTCGCCCGGCTTGATCGAAAACGCTCCGGCCGCCGGAATGACGGCGACAATGGCATCCAGTTCCTTGCCGTTTTCGATCGTTTTTTGCACGAGCTCCACATCGAGCCGCTCGATCATCTGTTCCACCGTTCCGCCGTAAATGTGGACGATCCCTTGAATCATTTCTCCTTGGCGCCATAACGATTTATTTAAGATCAAGTCGACGTGCGCCGACCCGACCCCGACTCTTGACATCATTTTGCGCAATAACACCGTAGTCACCTCTTTGTCTCTCTTGTCATATCATCATACGAAAAAACGAAGCCGCCTGTTTCAACGCAAGCCAAAAAATAAACAGACGATGCTGGCGCGGCACGTCTGCCCCTGGGAGAAACAGGGACGAATGCGGCTCGTTTTGTTACCGCTTACATTCGAGATTACCGCATTCGCCTTCCGCTGTCAATTGGTTATTCGTACACATTTTCGTTTTCGATAATGTAATCGATCCGAATGACCGGGACGTCCTGTTGCTCGACTTCCGCGACAATCAAGCCGACGCGGTCATTGTAGATGCAAAACGTATCCTGCCCTTTGCGGAACGCCGACTCTCCGTACGAAAGAACCATGTGGTAAATTTTATTGTCGCTGAAATAACGGCGGCTGACCCGGCTCCCTAACCGGACGATCACTTCTTTTCCCGCGATTTTCCCGCGGTACATCCGCTTCTCCCCCTTTTTGTCGTTCCTATTCCAATGTAGGGCCGTTGTTGCCCGCTCATGACTTTTTCTCCCCCTGCGGCCCGTTTTCCTTTTCAACGCATTGTTTTTCGGGCCGGCAAACAACTTTTTTCGGAAATTTCCTTTCTTTTGCTTGACGCGGCCAACCGCGGTAGTGTATAGTAGAGTCATCACATAACAGAATATATTTCAGGCATTCAACATGAAGGCGCATCTTGGATGGCTGTGAAGTATATTTTGTTATTTGATAAAAATCTTGAGGTTAGCCGAACAGGCTAAAGGTATTAGGAGGAATTCAGTATTATGCAACGTGGTAAAGTAAAATGGTTTAACAACGAAAAAGGTTATGGTTTCATCGAAGTGGAAGGCGGTTCGGACGTATTCGTCCACTTCACGGCGATCCAAGGTGAAGGGTTCAAAACGTTAGAAGAAGGCCAAGAAGTTTCGTTTGAAATCGTCCAAGGAAACCGCGGACCGCAAGCAGCGAACGTTGTCAAATTATAAGACTTCGTTGACATAGACGAGAGAACGGGAGCGGAACGAGAGGCACCCTGCTTAAGCAGGGTGCCTTTTTCATTGCGATTTGCATAGATTCAACCAAGCGGCAAACAATAAAGAAAGGGAGGTGTTCATATGGCCAGACGCGATGCCGACGTACATACGGGATACAACGACTTAAAGCAAGTGGAAATGTTCGTCGAGACGGCGGAGAAAATGGTCGGCCAGGCGACGATGCAGCTCGACCCCGAGATGCTTCGCCATGCCGAACAAGCGGTGAAAAACGCCCGCGACCAACTTGCGCGCGCCCGCCAAGAAGCTATGGGCGTCGACGGTGATTTTCTCGCCCGCTGCGAACAAACATTGGCCCGCGCCGAACACCAGCTTCGCGAGGCGCGGCAATAACAGCAAAACGGAGCTTCGCTTGGCGAAGCTCTTTTTGCACCGTCTATCAGGCGGAGGACAAACAACGATTTCCTTTTGGAGTGAAAAGAAGAACAGCTTTTGAGATTTCTCTATGTTAAAACGTATGTTCTGTTAAATCACCGGCCTTCTCAACGCATCCGCTTCCTCAGTTCAAACGCCAAAGCTTGCCTGGTCGCAGCCGGCACCGCCCCAGGCTCGCGAAAGCGCAGATTGCGGCTCCTATCGCCCGCACCAACCGCCTCTTGAAAAAATTCCTTCATTACCGACGCGGACGCGGCGGCGCTGATAGGAGCATCTCCCCGTACTGCCGCATTTGTTCCCCGACCGTGCATTGCTGGATGCAAAACGACTGGGCGTACGTTTTGCCGTACTCTTTCCGGAACGTGCTTTTTAAAAAGCAGCCGTCGCAGTACGTTTCCTCCAGCCAAGCGATTTGGTCCAATATTTCTTTGCGTCGGTTCCGCTTCTTTCCCATACGACCTTACCCTTTCTCTGTCAATTCCGTTCGACTCGTGATGATCTGCCCTTCAAGCGCCTGGCGGGCGAGCGAATCTGCCTCTTTATTTTGTTTGCGCGAAATCGGCTCGTACGCCGGCTCGATGTGAAGCTCGCGCATTTTCGCTTCAATGCGGTCAAGCCAGATGTTGAAATCGTCCTCAAAACACGGCCAATCGCCGGACAGCTGCTTTAACACGACGTGGGAGTCGCCGCGGAACGTCACCGGCAAATGATGGACGCCAAGTTCCTCGAGCAGCTGCATAACAAACCAAAACGCCGCATACTCTGCCTCATTATTGGATTTGATTTCGCCGAGCCGGCGGTTGGCGCGCAGCCGGTAGCGATGGTCGTTTTGCTTATAGTATACGACCGCGCCGACGCCGCCTTGGGACGTCTCATGGTCAAAGCCGCCGTCGAAATACACAACGATCTCATACGGCTCGCCGGCGATCTCCTCAAGCAGCTTTTGCAGCTCTTTTTTTGACCACACCGTGCCGTTTCGATCGACGAACTCAACTGTTTTCGTCCGCCCGGTTTTTTCAAAATCATCCGCCAAAGCGAGCGCCTTTTTGGCATCGACCCAATCGGAGACAAGAAACGCCTCTTGTTTTTTCGGCGTGATATACGTCCAGTGGATTTGTACGTCCAACTCATTGTCACCCTTCCGCGTGGCGATGATCGGAGCTGGTTTTTATTTTACCACACTTGCGCCCTTGTTCATTACCTAATATTATGCGCAATTTCTTCTTGTATCAACCATTTTGCCGCAGGCGCCCATCTTTTTTCCAAAACCGTATGTTTTTTTCGACCTATTTATGATACACTAGCGGCTAGCAGCTGATAAATAGGGTTAACAAGGGGGAAATCACATTGAAGCAACAAACCATCGCGGATTTAAGCTTGTTAGTGGTGACGTTCGTCTGGGGGGCGACGTTCGTCGTCGTCCAAAATGCCATTTCGTTTTTGGAGCCGTTGTCGTTTAACGCCGTTCGCTTCAGTTTGGCTGGCTTGTTGCTTCTCACTTGGATCGCTGCCGCTTCCCGCCCATTGCTCGGCCAGTTGTCATGGCGGCTCATCGGCGCTGGGGCGTGGATGGGGCTATGGCTGTTTTGCGGCTACGCATTCCAAACGATCGGACTGTTGTATACCACTTCCTCGAAAGCCGGCTTTATTACCGGACTGAGCGTTGTTCTCGTTCCATTGTTTTCCTTTTTGATTTTAAAGCAAAAACCGTCTGTGAATGCGGTCGTTGGAGCGGCACTTGCTACGTTCGGCCTGTATTGGCTGACGGGCGGAGCGGAGCTGTCGCCCAACCGCGGCGATCTATTCGTCTTTTTTTGCGCCATTTCGTTTGCCATGCACATCATCGTCACTGGCCAATATTCCTCCCGGTATTCGACGCTGCTGTTGACGATGGTGCAAATTTTTACCGTCGCCGTCCTTTGTTTCTTCTTTGCCTTTTGGTTTGAAGACGCCGCCCAAATGTGGAATATGGCGGTGCTCCGCCGTCCAGAAGTATGGGGGGCGCTCGCTGTGACATCGCTGTTGGCGACGACCGCGGCGTTTCTCATCCAAACGGCGGTACAAAAATATACGACTCCCGCCCATGTCGCGCTGATTTTCACCATGGAGCCGGTGTTCGCTGCTTTGACCGCCTACCTTTGGGCTGGAGAGCGGCTGTCGCCATCGGCCTGGCTTGGCGGCGCTGCGATTTTGGCCGGCATGATTTTCGCCGAACTGCCAAGCATGCGCCTCTGGGGCAGACGGTGGCGGGAAAAGCGGAACATCCCATCGTAGCCGCAACGGTTGCTCTTAGCGAAAAACAGTGAAGCTTTTGGGAGGCTAGAGGCGCTCCGTTGGTCATCATCCCATGCCGACGGCGCCTGACGCGCTTCGCTGCCTGAGGCTGTCAGGCGCGACGCCGACAACCCCAATGCGATAAAGCGCCCGCGGCCATGCCTAAGAGCGCCCCGCCGACGACTTCGATCGGCTCGTGCCCGAGCCGGGCGCGCAACTGCCGCTGTCGTTTGTGATAAACGGTTTGTTTTGGATCTCCTTCCAGCTTTTTCACTTCCTCGGCAAGCTCGTTCAGGCGAAGGGCGAGTTCGCCCGCTTGGCGCCGCACCCCTTGCGCATCGTACATGACGATCAGTCCAAACAACGCAGCCAAGGCAAAATCGATCGTGCGCACGCCTCGCTCGAGGGCGATAAATGTCGCCAAGGCGGAAACACCGGCAGAGTGGGAGCTTGGCATTCCGCCGGTTTCGAAAAAGAGCCGCCAGTCCCACCGGCCGGTCTCCAGCTGCTTGATCGGGATTTTCAGAAACTGGGCGAGCGCGATTGTCGCGAGCGCCGTCTTCAGCCCCTTGTTCATCACGCCTCCCTCCTTTGCTTATATTTTGGCCAAGGGTGGCCATACTATCCGTAAAGAGCGGAGGTGAGAGCAATGACCAAAAACGGCGGCCGAAACCGCGGCACGAAGGCGCCGGGCGTCAACCCGCAAGGCTTTGGCCAAGACGGAACGTTCACCCCGGATCCAAAAAGCAAGCTTGAGAACGCAGCGAAAAAGCTCAACACCAAATAAAAGCAGGCTTCCCGATATGGGAGCCTGCTTTTTGTCGTTATTGTTTCACTTTCGCCAATTTTTCGCGCAACACCATTTGCAAAATGCCGCCGTGGCGATAGTAGTCGATTTCGACTTCGCTGTCAAAGCGGACGATGACCTCAAATTCTTTCTTCTCGCCCGTATCCGGGTTCGTCGCCGTCACTTTGACGAGATCGCGCGGTTTGACGTTTTCATCGATGTGAATGTCGAACACTTCTTTGCCCGTCAAGCCGAGCGTCTCCGCATTTTCGCCTTCTTTGAATTGCAACGGCAGGACGCCCATCAAGACGAGGTTCGAGCGGTGGATGCGCTCAAAGCTTTCGGCGATGACCGTTTTAATGCCGAGCAAGAACGTCCCTTTCGCCGCCCAGTCGCGCGAGCTGCCCATGCCGTAGTCTTTGCCGGCGATGACGACAAGCCCAGTGCCGTCTTGTTTATATTTCATGCACGCATCGTACATCGACATCACTTCGCCGGTCGGCCAGTACGTCGTATAGCCGCCTTCCGTGCCCGGCGCAATTTGGTTGCGGATGCGGATGTTGGCAAACGTGCCGCGCATCATCACTTCATGGTTGCCGCGCCGCGAACCGTACGAGTTGAAGTCTTTCGGCTCGACGCCTTTCGAGATCAAATATTGGCCTGCCGGCGTGTTTTTGCCGATCGACCCAGCTGGCGAAATATGGTCAGTCGTGACCGAATCGCCGAACTTGCCGACGACGCGCAAGCCGGTGAGAGGTTCGACTTTGCGCACTTCCGGCGACAAGCCTTCAAAGAACGGCGGATTTTGAATGTACGTCGAGTTTTCATCCCATTGATAAAGCGGCTCATCCGTCGTTTCGATGGCGTTCCAGCGCGGATTGCCGTCGAACACGCGCTCATATTCTTTGCGGAACAGTTCCGGATCGACCGCTTGTTTCACGACGGCTTTTACCTCTTCCATCGACGGCCAAATGTCGCGGAAGTAGACGTCATTGCCGTCTTTGTCTTTGCCAATCGGCTCGTTCAACAAGTCAATGTCGACCGTGCCGGCGAGCGCATAGGCGACAACAAGCGGCGGCGATGCCAAATAGTTGCCTTTGACAAGCGGGTGGATGCGGCCTTCAAAGTTCCGGTTGCCGGATAGGACGCTTGTCACAAGCAGATCGCTTTCCGCGAGCGCTTTTTCGAGCTCCGGCGCAAGCGGACCCGAGTTGCCGATGCATGTCGTGCAACCGTAGCCGACGACGTTGAAGCCGAGCTGTTCAAGATACGGAAGCAGCCCCGAGTCACGCAAGTAGCCGGTGACGACTTTCGAGCCCGGCGCGAGCGACGTTTTCACGTATTTCGGCACTTGCAAGCCTTTTTCAACCGCTTTTTTCGCCACTAAGCCAGCGGCGACGAGGACGTACGGGTTCGACGTATTCGTACAGCTTGTGATCGCCGCGATGACGACAGCGCCCGTTTTCAATTTCACTTGTTCGCCGTTCAGCTCGACCGTAATTTCCCGCTCTAAGTCCGCTTCCGTCAAGCCAAAGCCTTGGTTGCCTTGCGGGGCTTTCACCGCGTCGCGGAACGACTGTTTCATTTTCGAGAGCGGGATCAAGTCTTGCGGCCGTTTCGGCCCCGACAAGTTCGTTTCGATTTCCGACAAGTTGATTTCAACGACATCCGTAAACACCGGCTCCGGTGCATCCGGCGTGTAGAACAAACCGTTCGCTTTGCAATACGCTTCGACGACTTGAACGTGATGTTCGTCGCGGCCGGTCAAGCGCAAATAGTCAAGCGCTTCGGCGTCGACCGGGAAGAAGCCGCACGTTGCCCCGTATTCCGGCGCCATGTTGGCGATCGTCGCCCGGTCCGCAAGCGGCAAAGTCGCCACTCCTGGTCCGAAAAATTCGACGAATTTGCCGACGACGCCTTTTTTCCGGAGCACTTGCGTCACCTTAAGCGCCAAGTCGGTGGCCGTCGCTCCGTCCGGCAGCTTGCCTGTCAGGCGGACGCCGATGACTTCCGGCACCGGGAAGTACGACGGTTGGCCGAGCATGCCGGCTTCCGCTTCAATGCCGCCGACCCCCCAGCCGAGGACGCCGAGGCCGTTGATCATCGTCGTATGCGAGTCCGTGCCGACAAGCGTATCCGGGAATGCTTCGTACTCGCCGTTTTCCCCTTCGACCGCGTGAACGACGCTTGCCAAATATTCCAAGTTCACTTGGTGGACGATCCCCGTTGCCGGCGGAACGGCGCGATAGTTATCAAATGCTTTTTGCGCCCATTTCAAAAACTTGTACCGTTCGGCGTTCCGTTTGAATTCCAAATCCATGTTGTACTCAAGCGCATCGTCCGACCCGTAGCGGTCGACTTGCACCGAGTGGTCGATGACGAGATCGACCGGAATTTCCGGGTTGATTTCGTACGGATCGCCGCCCAAATCGGCCATCGCTTTGCGCATCGAAGCCAAATCGACGACCGCCGGCACGCCGGTGAAGTCTTGCAAAATGACGCGCGACGGCTTAAACGGCACGTCAATGTCTTTCATTTCCGGCGTTCCCCATTTCGCCAAGTTTTCGACGTGCTCTTTCGTGATGACGCGGCCGTCGACTTGGCGAAGCACCGATTCAAGCAATACTTTGATCGAGTACGGCAGGCGGCTCACCTGGCCGATGCCCGCTTCTTCAAGCGCTTGCAAACGGTAGTAGTTGTAGGTTTTGCCGTTTACAACAAACGAAGAGCGGGCGTTGAACACATCTTGTTTCGCCATATGTATAACCCCCTTCACTTCACAATAATACTATACTATTTTTTCGCACAAAAGTCGAAAAAATAGCATGAATTCTCCCAATCCCCATAAAGTTCGGCACGACTTTATCTTATTACAGAACAGGACAAGTTGTAAATAATGATTTCCAATGTCTCGCCATATTACTTCCTTACCGCGGCAAAAGAGGAATAAGGCGCCCGTTTCATCGCAAACTAGAAGCGGAGGTGAAACGAATGGCGAAGCGAAAAGCAAACCACGTGATCCCTGGCATGAACGCCGCCAAAGCGCAAGGAATGGGCGCCGGATACAACGAAGAGTTTTCCAATGAACCGCTGACCGAGGAGCAGCGCCAAAACAACAAAAAACGAAAAAAGAACCAATAGCGTGGCGGCCATTTCGCCATCCCGGCCTGCCATAGCATGCAAAAAGGGAATGTCCGCCGCCGGCATTCCCTTACTCGTTTTCATTGACTTCGTCAACGATCGCCTGCAAATCGCTGCGGAATTTTTCGAGCTGCACGCGTTGTGTCTCCGAGGCAACTTCGAGCGCGTTTTCAATTTGGGCGAACGCCTCGTTTACTTCTTGCCGAAGATGGGTCAGCTGGTGGCCGTAGTCGGCTTGATCACGCACCAAGTGATCGTGCCATTCTTTCGCTTCCATCGTCGCCTTTTGCGCTGCTTGAAACGCCTCTTGCTTCGTTTTATGGTAAACCATGGCTCGTCCCTCCTTCGCAGTCATCGCGGTCGTTCACTACTTATCGTTTCAAACCGGGCGCAAATTATGCGCCGAATAAGCGAAAGCACAACGCCGCATGCTAACGGACAAAGGAGGGACAACAAATGACGAACAAAAACGACGGCAAAGATATGCGCAAAAACGCCCCAAAAGGCGACAATCCTGGGCAGCCGGAGCCGCTTGACGGTTCGAAAAAAGTGAAGAACCGCAATCACACGCGGCAAAAGCACAACACAAGCCACGATATGTGACGCAAACAAGCGGAGTTTTCCTTCTCCGTTCAGCCGAGACCGGCGGCAGCCGGGAGGGCTGAACGGCTGGTGCTATTATGTTTACATAATAAAATTATTGTAAAATCAACAAAGCGGGCGGTCGCTAGAACAGCCCGTTGCCGCCCGCCTTGGGTTCATTCCCGTTGAAGCAAATCATCCTCCCCGGGCAACAAGCCGGCCGACGGCGATTATGATTCGGCTGTTTGCCGCTTAAGCGCTTCATACAGCTCCACGAATTCAGCGGCTAAATCCTTGACCGTGATCGCCGTCATTAAATGATCTTGGGCATGCACCATCAGAAGCGTCACCACCGGCTGCCCGCCGCTATGCACAAAACAAAAGAACGAGGCCTTATTCGACCCCGTTCATCTCGTGAAGACATGGTGCCCGATGCGAATCGTCACCGGACGCGACAACATCCATTTGTCTTTTGTGATTTTCGGATTGTAGAAATAAAGCGAGCCGCGGCGATCGTTTGGGAATAAGGCTAGCGCCTTGTCGACCGCCTCGTAATCCTGCTTTGTCGGCTGAATGCGGGTCAATTTCCCCGTTTTGGCTGGTACAAACGCGTAGCCGGATTTCGTTTTTTGATAAATGACGCCGCGCACCGTCTTTGGAAACTCCGGATGCTTTGTGCGGTTTAAAACCACAAGCGCCACTTCCACCTTGCCGGCAAACGGCTCGCTCGAACCGGTCTCCGCTTGCACAAGCTGGGCGAGCAGCTTCCGGTCAGCGGCGCTTAATGAGATCGATTTCTTCTTTGCCGGCGCCGAAGCCGATCGCTTCGCCGCAGCCGGCACTTTCAGCTTTTCGCCGACATAAATAGCATCGCTTTTTAACCCGTTTAACGACTTTAACGAAGCAACCGAAGTATGATATTGTTTGGCGATCTTCGACAACGTATCGCCTTTTTTCACTTGATAGTATGTATACGAGCCAGCCGCTTCCGCCGACAGCTCATGAGAGCTTAACGCCATACAGCAAATGATCGTGAGCGCTGCAATCGTCTTTTTCACTCTGCGCATCCCCCTCATCGTTGCCTTTTGGCTTTTTTTCTTTGTTTACTAGATTAGCAGGCAAAGAAGGGAACGTCACTGTATATCTTTTCCATACAAAGCGGCCGGCGGCTTTCAATCCATTGGCGCTGTAAGGCGGGACAAGCTTTTTTACAGTTGCATTACAGTTGCGTTACGGTTCGTAACAAGCCGCCGTTTGAAACTTGCCAAACAGCAAGCTTTTCGACATAATAGTAGACGAATCTTGCCTATGGCAAAACAGTTGATCATCATGTTGGGGTGGGGATCGTGCTGACCGGATGGTTTCTTTGGTTTATTTTGCTTTGGGTCGTCTTTTTGCTTGTCATGATGTCGATCGGCGGCTTTTTCATGTTCCGCAAGTTTTTGAAGCGGCTGCCGAAAGAAGATGGGAAATCGGAGCTCGACTGGCAGGAATATTACATTGAACAGACGCGCCATTTATGGGGGGAAGAAGAAAAAGCGCTGCTTGAGGAATTGGTTCGCCCTGTGCCGGAATTGTTCCGCGACGTCGCGCGGCAAAAGATCGCCGGCAAAATCGGCGAGCTTGCGCTCAAAGAGCAGGCGCCGCGCATCACACGCGACTTGCTGATCCGCGGCTACATCATCGCAACCCCCAAGCGCGACCATAAGTTTTTAATCCGGACATTGCAGGCGAAGAACATCGATCTCGCCCCTTATAAACATTTATTGGAAAGCCGCTGACGTTCCGCCTTTCGTCTAAGGCTGGCCGGCGGCTTTCGTCTGTTTCAGCATGAAAAAAGCGGCCCAAACAAGCAGCTTTTTAGGCCGGGACCGACGACTTCAGCTCCGTCTGCGGGACAATTCCAGGGAAGCGAAGTGAAGTGGCTTGGCGCAACAAAAAAGGGAGCTGTCCATCAGCGGGACAGCTCTTTATGTTAGCACTGGCGGTTTCAGCTGCGCCGCCAGCTTTCTATACGAAACGTACATCGCAATCCGCCATGGGACGATCATCGAAAACGCGAGCAAATAAAACATGCCGCTTAACTGGCGGTAGTCGATCGTTCGTCCTAAATACGTTTTCAAGCCAAGGCGAATGACAATCAGCCCGAGCAAAATCCAAATAAAGGATTTTGAGCGTTTCAAATAAATATCGTTGCCGCGGATTTCAAATTTCGACGTTTTAATGAGAAACAGCGAGAAAAACAGGCCGAGAATGACCGCTTCGATGAGCTCCCCGCGCGTAACGCGAAAGACCGGATCGATGAACATCAGCGCCCCGGTGCTCATAAACAGCGGCGGCAAAATAATTTTTTTGGCATTCGTCGGCTTTTCCGACGCCTTCATGCGCACAAAAAAGATGAAAAACGCCATCACAACGGCGATGAGCGATGTAATGAACGCCAAAGCCATCACCTTCTTCGGACAAAATTCACGGACAACGCTATTATAGCAAAAACCGCTCCGCTTGCCTACCGTCCTCTCCAGCCGCCCCCGCCTTCGCCAAACATCGCGCTCGCTTCATCCCTCTCGCTTGCCAAAAAGAACGCAGCCAGCTGTCTTCCGGCGGTCATAAGCCGGCGCCTTCCTATGCCGTACGGAGCCGAAGCCCGCTTACAAAAGACGGGCAATCGCCTCGAGCACGCGGGTTTCTTCAAACGGCTTGACGATGAAGTCGGCCGCTCCGGCTTCAATTGCCTCAACAACCATACGCTGCTGCCCGAGCGCCGAGCAGATAATGATTTTCGCCCCCGGATCGATCTCCTTAATCGCCCGCACCGCTTCAATCCCATTCATGACCGGCATCGTAATGTCCATGATGACAAGATCGGGGCGCAACCGGCGATACAGCTCGACCGCCTCTTTGCCGTTTTCCGCCTCACCGGCTACGGTGTGATCCGTTTTTTCCAGTATGCGCGCCAGCGTTACCCGCATAAACTTCGCATCGTCAGCAATTAAAATGGCAGCCATCTTTCCATCGTCCTCTCCTCAACGATATTCCTCCAACAACAGCCGCACAAAGGGCGGCTCCATCGCCGCTAAAAGCCAGTAAATCCGCCAAACAAGCTTGTCGTATAAGCAATCAGCTTTGTCATCCAGTCAAAGTACAAAACGACGCCCATCGCCACCATGACATAGCCGCCCGCCTTCATGATGGATGCGCTATGGCGGCGGATCCATTGCAGCTTGCCGATAAAAAACGACAAAATGAAAAACGGAACGGCAAATCCGAGCGTATAAGCAAGCATATACACCATTCCTGAGCCCGGGTTGGTGGCGGCTAGAGCGACAACCGCCACCAAAATCGGCCCCATGCACGGCGTCCAACCGGCGGCGAATGCCATGCCGATCAGCACGGAGCCGACATATCCCGGTGGCCGTTCACGAAACGAAATGCGCCGGTCTTTCAGCAAAAACGCCGGCTTCCACAGCCCGGCGACGACGAGGCCGAGAGCGACGATCACGACCGCGCCGATTTGCCGGATCGCATCTTGATAATCAACAAACAGCCTTCCAAGCAGCGAGGTGCCAAAGCCAAGCGAGATAAAAATGAGCGAGAAGCCGAGCAAAAAGCAAAGCGTATGCCATAAGCTGCGGCGGTTGAGCATGGCGTTTTCCTCTTTCAGCTCGCTGACCGACACGCCGGTGATATACGATAAAAACGCCGGATAAAGCGGCAAGCAGCACGGGGAGATAAACGACAAGAACCCGGCGCCGAACGCTAAAAATAGATTGAGATCATTCATTGGTGAACCAGCCCCTGCTTTTTTACTTTTTATTTTAGCAGAATTCCTTCTTCCCGTAACGTGTTTCTCATTGTTCCTGGTCAATTTTTCTATTTTCCATTTTTGCGTTCACTGATAAAATAGTATAAAGCACCATACACAATACTTCAAGCAAAGGACGGTCGATTCGTGCCGAAATGCAAATTGTTGGCCTTGATTGAACAAAAGCGGATGGAGCTTGTCGACACGGTGGCCAAAACAGGGTTAAACTCGGCGGCGGCCATGAAAATCAGCAAAGAACTTGACACGTTGCTCAACGCCTATCAACGCGAACAAACCAAGCGGCGAAAGCAAAGCGCCTCCCGCTAGACGGGACAGGGCGCTTTCTTCTTTTTGTTCCAAGCAGGGGCGGCAAAACGCCGCCATTTACGCATGGGCGTCGACAAGGCCGTTTTGCAGCAAGTACATTTGGTAGTAAAGCCCTTTTTGCGCCAGCAGTTGCTGATGCGTGCCGCGCTCGATGATTTCGCCGCGGTGGAGGACGAAAATTTGATCGGCGTCTTGGATCGTCGATAGGCGGTGGGCGATGGCGATTGTTGTCCGCCCTTTCCGCATGCGCATGAGCGCATCTTGAATCGCTTCCTCTGTTTCGGTGTCAATATAGGCGGTCGCCTCATCGAGCACCAAAATTTTCGGATCAGCAGCGATCGTGCGGGCAAAGGAAAGAAGCTGGCGCTGACCGCTTGATAACGTCGCCCCGCGCTCGGCGAGCACATGGTCGTAGCCGCCGGGCAATTGCTCAATAAACGCATCAGCCTGCACGAGCCGGGCGGCCTCCTTAATGGTTTCGTCGTCCAATTCCTGATTATACATGCGAATGTTCTCTTTGACCGTCCCGTAAAACAAAAACGGATCTTGCAAGACAAGGCCGAGGCGGCGGCGCAACTCAGCGCGCGAGTAATCGCGGATCGACCGGCCGTCAAGCAAAATATTGCCGCGGTCAAACTCATAAAAGCGCATGAGCAAGTTGATGATCGAACTTTTGCCGCTGCCGGTATGGCCGACAAACGCGACCGTCTGCCCTGGACGGATGACAAACGACAGCCGTTTCAGCACATCCCGTTTGCCGTCGTAGGAAAAGCTGACATCACGAAATTCGATTTCCCCGCGCTCGATCACATGCGGCGACCAATCTGGATTGACCGGCTCCTCTTCTTGATGATCAAGAAGGGCGAACACGCGAGAGGCGGAAACGATCGCCTGCTGGTAAAGAGACAGGCGCATCATCATTTGCGTCACCGGTTCGAAAAAGCGCTCCAAATAGTTGACAAACGCGTACAGCACGCCGATCTCAACTGGGCTGTCAAGCGCCGTGATGCCAAAAAAGCTGAGCACGACCATGATCGACAACATATACACCATATCGATCGCCGGCCGAAGCAGCAGTCCATCGAGGCGGATGTTTTTCATCCCCGCCTTGTAATGCGCTTCATTGACGGCGGCAAACTCTTGATATAAACGGCGCTGCTGGCGGAACGCTTGAATGACGGCCATCCCTTGCAGCGATTCGTTCAATTTGGCGTTCAGTTCGCTCAGCCGTTCGCGCATCTCTTGATAAAACACCGAGCTGTAGCGGCGGTACGTGTGCATGATGAACGCGATAGCCGGGAGGATGAACAGGCAAAACAACGCAAGCTTGGCGTCAAGCGAAAACATGGCGACAAACACGCCGATGACAAACAAGCCGTTTTGCACAAAGGCCGCTAGGACGCTGATGAACATGTCCTTGATCGCTTCCGTATCGTTCGTCACCCGCGAAACGATGCTTCCGCCCGGCGTCCGGTCAAAATAGCTCATCCCGAGCCGGTGCACTTTCGCAAACACATCCATCCGCAACGCTTGAATGACGTGCAAAGCGAGCCGCTGAAACTCAACAAGCTGGAAGTAGGAAATGATCGTTTTCAAGATGAGCACGCCGAGATAGGCGGCGGCCAGCGCCGCCACCGGTCCAAAAGCAAGGCGGCCCGGCACCAAATAGTCGTCAATGAACACTTTCACCAAATACGGGCCGGAAAGCTCCCCGGCCGCTGCCAACAGAAGAAGCGTAAACGCAAGCGCAGTTTCTTTTTTGTATCTTCCCATATAAGCGAGCAGCCGCCATAAGACGCGCCGCTGCTCTTTTGTTGTCAACCATCGGTCGTTCATCCGCTTCCCCCTATCTCACAAACAACTTGTATTTTCAGGCTTTTCGCTCCGCTCGTTTTTGGCTAGAGCTCGAACGTTCAGGCCTGTTGTCACTCCGCAAGCTCCTCAAGCTGCTGGCGTCGGTGCATGTCACGATACCAGCCGTCTTCTGCCATCAGCTGCTCGTGCGTTCCGGCCTGCACGATTCGCCCCCCGTCAAGGACGAGAATCCAATCGGCATGCTCAACCGCGCTTAAACGATGAGCGGCGATGATCGTCGTTTTTCCGCGCCGCTCCTGTTTGAGCGCCGTTAAAATCCGCGCCTCGGTCTTCGCATCCACGGCCGACAACGCGTCATCAAAAATGAGCACTTCCGGGTCAATGAGAAGCGCCCGGGCGATTGACAGCCGCTGTTTTTGCCCACCGGATAGGGAAACGCCGCGCTCGCCGATGACCGTCTCATACCCGTCGGGAAACTGCAAAATGTCATCATGAATGTCGGCCAGCCGCGCCGCCCGGACGACCTCGTCCTCTCCGGCTTCCGGCTTAGCAAAGGCGATGTTGTCGCGGACAGAGGCAGAAAACAAGAAATGGTCTTGCGGCACGTAGCCGATCGCCGAACGGAGCGCGAAAAGCGTATAATCGCGGATGTCGCGGCCGCCGAAGCGAATCTCGCCGTCATAGCCGTCAAACTCGCGCAGCAGCAGGCGAAGCAGCGTCGTTTTTCCCGCCCCCGTTTTGCCGACGACGCCAAGCGTCGCCCCGCGCTTGAGCTGAAAACGAATGTCCCGAAGCGCCGGCTTCGCCTCCCCCGGATAGGCAAATTGACGAACATCATACTCAATGTCGCCTTGCGGAGCGATGTGAAGGGCATCGGGACGTTCGTTGATTTCATCTTGTTCAGCCAACAGCGCCCGCACCCGGTCGTACGAAGCGCGCCCTCGCTCAACAATGTTAAACAGCCAGCCGAACGCCAACATCGGCCAAATGAGCAGGCCAAGGTAGGTCGTAAACGACACAAGCTCGCCGATCGTCAATTCGCCGGCCAGAACCATTTGGCTGCCAAACGCCACAGCGAGAAAAAACGACAGCCCAACAAGCAGCCCGATCGTCGGATCAAACAAGGCGTCAATTTTGGCGACGGCAACGTTTTTCGCCACGACGTCTTCCGATTGGCGGCGAAACGCCTCGACATCGTGTTCCTCATAGCCAAACGCCTTGATGACGCGGATGCCGCTGATGCTTTCCTGCACCTTGTCGTTCAACGATGAAAACGCCTCTTGCGCCGTTAAAAACCGACGATGGAGCATCGTTCCATAGCGGCTCGTCGCCGCCGCCATCACTGGCATCGGCAATAGGCTGATGAGCGTCAGCTTCCAGCTGATCGAAAACGCCATCGTTGCCAACACGAACCCGCCAAGCGTCACCGAGTCAACAAGCGTCAAAATGCCGCTTCCGGCCGTCTGCTGAATCGCCTGCAAATCGTTCGTCGCATGGGCCATTAAATCGCCGATCCGCTTCCGTTGGTAAAACGACGGCGACATGTTCGTAAAATGTTGATACAGCTCGTTGCGCAGCTGGCGGGCAAGCTTGACCGCCGAACCGAAAATGAAAATGCGCCAAGCGTAGCGGAGCCCGTAAAGCGCCGCCGCAACGGCGGCGAGGACGGCGATCCAGCGGATGAGCACCTCTTTTGTCATCGTTCCGTTTTTCATATGATCGACCAACAAGCCGATCACCTTCGGCGGGACCGTCTCTAAAAACGCAACGAGGACAAGCACGAAAATGCCGGTGATATACGCCTTCTTTTCTTGGCGAAAAAACCAAAACAAATCGCGAAACACGCGCACGCGCTCCACCTCCTTTCGTTTGGCTGACGAACAATCGCCATATTATTGTAACAAAACTAGAAAAATTTTGAAAGAACATTTTTGCAAAATAAAAAGACACTCTCGATCGAGTGTCTGTTGCGCTTATTTCAGCTGATTGTTCATCATTTTCATCATCTGATTGATTTTCTTCTGCGACGGAGTCATCCCCATTTGCATCATCATCATGCGAATCATTTGTTCATTGATCGGCGGGTTTTTCTTCAAATAATTGATCATCGTTTTGCGGGCGACGAAAAATCCGATCGCCACCCCGGCGATGAGCGCCAGCACGCCAACGAGAATCGTACCCCACATAACAGCGATTTTCCTCCTTCTTGTTGTCTCCCTAACAGTGTACTAAACGATGCGTCATTAGACAATATTTCGCGACAAAAATCTTTTCATTACGCAAATTTTCTTCCTTGCGCAGGCGCAGACAGCCAGTAGTAATCGGCAAAATCAGCGTCGACTGCCAAAAACGTCGGCGCCAACCGGGAGAGCGCTCGCCCGATGTCCGCGGCAAGCGGCGCGCTGTCGGCGACAAGAAGCAAGCGGCGCTTTTGCACGACAAGCAACGCTTCCTCACCGGCGTCGTTTTGCAAAACAAACATATTGCGCTCCAAATTTTTGCCGACGCGGCCGGCAAAATATTGCTTTAAGCCGAGTTCCAGGCGCGAAAATGACAGCCGTTCGGTGATAAATTCGACTTGCTTGCGGCAAATCGCCTTCAGCGGCGCTTTCGCGTATTGATGCTCACGAAGCAGTTCGACAATTTTTTCTGCCCGATGGCGGTAATGCGACGCCACATCGTCATTCAACAAATAAATCCAATAGCGGACCATGCCCCATCCCCCATTTCTGTTCATCTATTTTCTATTATAGAAAAGGAAAGGGGAAAAATATGTCTATTAACGGCAAGTTTTTTCACTAACATTGTCGATTTTTGTTTGCGGTGGCCATGCCGCCGCAAACAGGCCAACATGTCATAAACAAGCCTTTGCCCTCGATCCAACCCCGAAAATGCTTGACCAATGCGCAGCCATCTTTCACAAAAACAAGCTGCCCCTGCAACAACGCAAGGACAGCTTTCCCGGTTACTTGCCGAGCAGCGCTTTTGTGCGGCGGACGACGTTGTCAACCGTAAAGCCATACTCGGCCATGATTTTCTCTCCCGGAGCGGAAGCACCGAATCGGTCGATGGCCAAAATGTCGCCCTCGGCGCCGACGTAGCGCTCCCAACCGAGCGACGCGCCCATTTCAATGGCGAGCCGCTTCGTCACGGCCGGTGGAAGCACTTCATCGCGGTACGATTTTGGCTGCGCTTCGAAGCGGTCCCACGATGGCATGCTGATGACAGAGACATGGATGCCCTCAACGGCGAGCGCTTCTTGCGCTTTTACGGCCAGGCCGACTTCCGAGCCGGTCGCCAACAATAGCGCCTCCGGAGTGCCGTTTTTCGCCGGTGAAACGACGTACGCACCTTTTTTCACGCCTTCATACGCCAACTCAGCTGTTGTCGCCAATGTCGGCACATCTTGACGCGTCAAGACGAGGGCGGTCGGCTTGTCCGTCGATTCGAGCGCCATCCGCCACGCTGCCGCCGTTTCGTTCGCGTCAGCCGGACGGATGACCGACAAGTTCGGCATCGCCCGAAGCGAAGCGAGATGTTCGATCGGTTCGTGCGTCGGTCCGTCTTCGCCGACGGCGATGCTGTCGTGCGTCAAGACGTAGATGACCGGCAAGCCCATCAGCGCTGCCAAGCGGATCGCCGGACGCAAATAGTCGGAGAACACGAAGAACGTGCCGCCGAACACTTTCAACCCGCCGTGAAGCGCCATGCCGTTCAATGCCGCTCCCATGGCAAACTCGCGCACGCCAAACCAAATGTTGCGCCCTTCGTAGCTGTTCGGCAGGAAGTTGCCGCCGCCTTTGATGAGCGTTTTGTTCGAGCTTGCCAAGTCCGCCGAACCGCCGATAAACTGCGGCACCGTTTTGGCGATGGCGTTGATCACTTCCCCGGACGATGAGCGAGTCGCCAGGCTTTTGCCCGCTTCGTACACCGGCAGCGCCGTCTCCCAGCCATCCGGAAGCTTCCCTTCAATCGCCCGCTTCAGCTCGGCAGCCAGCTCCGGATGCGCCTGCTCATAAGCGTCGAACAGTTCATTCCATTCCGCTTCTTTTTTCGCCCCCGGCTCTTGCACCTTTTCCCGGAAATGGGCGTATACTTCTTCCGGTACATAAAAATCTTCGGCAAACGTCCAGCGGTACGCTTCCTTCGTCAGCTTCGCCTCTTCCGCACCGAGCGGAGCGCCATGGACGCCGGACGTGCCCGCTTTATTTGGCGCGCCGTAGCCAATCGTCGTTTTTACTTCAATGAGCGTCGGCCGGCTGAGGTCCGCCCGCGCCTCCTCGAGCGCTTTGGCGATTTCTTCAATATTGTTGCCGTCCTCAACGCGCAAATATTGCCAGCCGTACGCTTGGAAACGTTGGGCGACGTTTTCCGAGAACGACAAGTTGAGCTCCCCGTCTAGCGAAATGTCGTTCGAGTCATACAGGACGATCAGGCGGCCCAACTTTAAGTGGCCGGCGAGTGACGCGGCTTCGCTCGCCACTCCTTCCATCAAATCGCCGTCGCCGCAAATGGCGTACGTATAATGGTTGATGATCTCAAACCCGTCGCGGTTGTATGTAGCGGCCAAATGCCGTTCCGCCATCGCCATGCCGACCGCCATCGCAATCCCTTGGCCGAGCGGTCCGGTCGTCGCTTCCACGCCCGGCGTATGGCCGTATTCCGGATGGCCCGGCGTTTTGCTTCCCCATTGACGGAATTGTTTCAAGTCGTCCATCGATACATCATATCCGCTTAAATGAAGCAAGCTGTACAATAACATCGACCCGTGCCCGGCTGACAAGACAAACCGATCGCGGTTGAACCAACCTGGATTTGCCGGATTATGGTTCATAAATTTCGTCCAAAGCGTGTACGCCATCGGCGCCGCGCCCATCGGCATGCCCGGATGTCCGGATTTGGCCTTTTCGATCGCGTCAATCGACAGCGTTCGAATCGTCGTAATCGCCAACTCCTCGATTGAATGCGCCATCGTCTTCCTCCTTTTCATCAACATGGTGTCATTTACTATCATATAGAAAATCGGCTTCCTTGTACAACGTTTATTTTCTCCTTCAGGACAAACGAGGCGCCGTCTCTTTTTTTCGCGACTTAATGGAAGCGCCGCCGCTGGCTTTCCTTTAATTTTTTCGGCGTCACGTCGTTGCCGTTCGGGTCGATGATCGTCACCGTATGGAGCATATCGGTCATCGCTTTGCGGAACGCTTGAATGTACTCGCGGCGCAGCTTCGCCTGCTCGAGCGTCTCTTCGGCCGACAAGCCGGACGTTTTCGCTTTTTTCGCCAGTTCGTTGATGCGGGCTAATTTATGTTTGGCAATCATTGATCATCTTCTCCTATCTGCCATATTCTCACTCTGTTTTATCTTATCTGATCAACCGGGAAGATGGCAACGATGGCATCTTGGCTTCCTTTGCCCGCTCGCCGCTTTAGGGCCAGGAGCGGCACACAATCAACGCCGCCTTTGTTGCTCGTCCATATATTCCTGGTAACGGCGATGGACGGTCGCCTTGGACGCCTCGTAGCCAAAGCTTCGCAGCGTCGCGGCGATATCAGCAAACGTCAGTCCGCGCTCGCGCAAGCGGACGATCTCCTCAACCGGCAGATCGATTCGGTCACGCCCGGCGTTTTCGCCCTGGCGCCTTAGGTTCCGCTCCGGGCGGTAGCCGCGGGCGATGGCCCGCTGCATACCGCGCTTAATTTTGGCGTTATGTATTTTCCTTTGGTACTCCTCGACAATAGCGATGATGGATAACACCATCTCATCGGCCTCCGACAGCGGCATCTCCCCGCGGTGGCTGGCGCTGTATATTTTCACCCCTTGCTTTTTCAAGCAATGCAGCACCGCCATGCGCGCATGGCCGCGCCCAAGCCGCGTTTCATCTTGAATGAGCAGCACATCGACCTCGCCTTCCTCGCAAAGCGAAAGCAGCTTCAACACGCCGTCGCGGTCGGCTTCGTAACCGCTCGCTTGCTCGGCGATCACTTTAACGACTTCAAATCCACACTCGGCCGCCAGCCGTTCGAGCTCATCTCGTTGCCTCGCGAGCGACGTCTCCTGCTCGGCTTTGTCCGTACTGACACGGCAGTAAATGACCGCCCTCATGGCCCATCCCTTCTTTCCATCACTGATTGACGGCCACCGAGCCGCCCTGCTTTGATTTTAACACAGGAATGATGATCCGTTCACCGGCGGTAAGGCGCGGGCTCGGCAAATGATTGACATCGATGACCCAGCGGATGAACTCATCAGGCGGCATATGGTGCTCCTGCTCGTACTGTTTTGCCAGCCCCCAAAGCGTATCGCCGGGAGCGACCGTAATCGCCACGTATTCTTTTTTGTCGACCGGACTGCTGGCGTAAACGAACCCTGCCAGCACGAGCGCAAACAAAAAGGAGAACAGAAAGTGATGAAGCAACGTTTTCCCCATTTCCCCCCACCCTTTCTAGAATGTTCGTTCGCTTTCCTTCATTATAGCCAGGAACATTTGTTTGTGTCAATAAAAAACTCGAACTTACGTTTGTTTTTTCATCTTCCTCATGGTATAATGAAGACAAATGATGTGGCGAGAGGTGTGAAACAATGACGAAACTGTCGAAACGGCAACAACAAATTTTAGAATTTATTAAGCAGGAAGTAAAAACGAAGGGCTATCCTCCGTCGGTGCGGGAAATTGGGGAAGCGGTGGGACTGGCGTCAAGTTCGACCGTCCACGGGCATTTAGCGCGCCTAGAAAGCAAAGGGTACATCCGCCGCGACCCGACGAAGCCGCGTGCCATTGAAATTTTGGACAACGATATGGCCAAGGAGAAAGAAAAAGAGGAGATCATCTCGGTGCCGATCATCGGCAAGGTGACGGCCGGCCAACCGATTACAGCGGTGGAAAACATCGAAGGCTACTTTCCGCTGCCGAAGCGGCTCGCCGCTGGCGAGGAGCAGCTGTTTATGCTTGAAGTGATGGGCGACAGCATGATCGAAGCCGGCATTCTCGACGGCGACTACGTCATCGTCCGCCAGCAGTCATCAGCCAACAACGGCGACATCGTCGTCGCCATGACGGAAGACAACGAGGCGACGGTGAAGCGGTTTTTCAAAGAAAAAGACTACATCCGCCTGCAGCCGGAAAACGCTCATCTTGAGCCGATCATCGTCCGCGACTGCACGATTCTCGGCAAAGTGATCGGCGTCTACCGCCTGTTCGACTGACCCGTGCCGGACTGCGCCCATAAAAAAGCTGCCCCGAAAAACGGGGCAGCTTTTTTATGAATCAGTAGAGTTCCATATATTGATCTAATTCCCATTGATGAACCGCCGTCCGGTACATATCCCACTCGATTTCTTTCGCCTCAACGAAATGCTCGAATAAATGTTTGCCGAGCGCTTGGATCATCACTTCATCGGACTTCAAGTTTTCCAGCGCTTCATGCAGCGTTGCCGGCAAATCGACAATGCCTTCTTCGAGCCGTTCTTCTTTCGTCATGACGTAAATGTTTCGGTCCACTGGTGCCGGAGGAGTGAGCTTGTTGCGAATGCCATCAAGCCCAGCGGCTAAAAGCACCGCCATGGCCAAGTATGGGTTGGCCGACGGGTCGACGCTGCGCACCTCAATGCGCGTGCTCATGCCGCGTGAAGCCGGGATGCGGATGAGCGGGCTGCGGTTGCGCGCCGACCAGGCGACATAGCACGGCGCTTCATAACCCGGGACAAGGCGTTTGTACGAGTTGACCGTCGGATTCGTCACCGCCGTAAAGTTCGGCGCATGCTTCAGCACGCCGGCGATAAACTGCCGCGCCGTATCGCTCAACTGCAAATCGCCGTTCGGATCGAAAAAGGCGTTTTCGCCGTTGCGGAACAGCGACAGGTTGCAGTGCATCCCTGAACCGTTAATCCCAAAAATCGGCTTTGGCATAAAGGTCGCATGCAATCCGTGTTTGCGGGCGATCGTTTTAACGACGAGCTTAAACGTTTGAATGTCGTCGCACGCTTTTACGGCATCGGCGTATTTAAAATCGATCTCATGCTGACCCGGGGCGACTTCATGGTGGGACGCTTCGATTTCAAACCCCATTTCCTCAAGCTCGAGCACAATGTCGCGCCGGCAGTTTTCCCCGAGGTCCGTCGGCGCCAAATCGAAATAGCCGCCGCGATCATTCAGCTCCATCGTCGGGTGCCCTTTTTCGTCAAGCTTGAAGAGGAAGAATTCCGGCTCAGCCCCTAAGTTAAAGGCGTTGAAGCCGAACGCTTCCATCTCTTTCAACATCCGCTTCAAGTTGTAGCGCGGGCAGCCTTCAAACGGCGTGCCGTCCGGGTTGTAAATGTCGCAGATAAAGCGGGCGACTTTTCCTTTTTCCGATGTCCACGGGAAAATGACGAACGTATCCAAATCCGGATACAAATACATATCCGACTCTTCGATGCGGACAAATCCTTCGATCGACGACCCGTCAAACATCATTTTGTTGTTAAGTGCTTTCTCTAACTGGCTGATGGGAATTTCGACGTTTTTGATCGTGCCCAAAATATCAGTGAATTGCAGGCGGATGTACTTGACATTTTCCTCTTTGACGATGTGTAGAATGTCGTCACGCGTATATTTTGCCATGTCTAAACTCCTCCCCGGCTCGGAAATCATTTTCCATGATTAATGAAAGAAGCGAGCGAGATCTCCTTGGCGAAGCGATGCGCGCTGGAACCGCCCGGCCTGCAGCAATTCGTTCCGCAAAATTTCGCGCAGTTCCTCGTCCGACAGCTTCGGTTTTCCCACTTTTTCGACTTTCTCCGCCTGCCCGTGGCGCCCTTCCTCCCGCGCGGCAAAAATTTGCTTAATGCCCGCCAAGTTGACGCCTTGGTCGATCAAATCTTTAATTTCCAGCAAGCGGTCGATGTCATTGAGCGAAAACAGCCGCCGGTTGCCTTCGGTGCGCGCGGGCGAGACGAGGCCGTGCTCTTCATAATAGCGGATTTGCCGAGCCGATAAGTCGGTCAGCTGCATCACAATCCCAATCGGAAACAATGGCATGGAACGACGAATTTGGCTGCTCATGCCAATTCCTCCTCGCTTTTGATACCTTTATTCTACCATAATGTTAGGAAATGAGTCAATGAAACGTGACGTTTCCTCACAAACAAATCAACTGCTGTTCAAGCAAACGCTGAATGGCGGAACAGACGGCGATTTTCACATGCGAATACGTCAATCCGCCTTGCACATACGCGACATAGGGGGGGCGCAACGGCCCGTCGGCCGTCAGCTCAATGCTTGCCCCTTGCACAAACGTGCCGGCGGCCATGATCACTTTATCTTCATAGCCGGGCATGTCGCTCGGGTACGGGGTAAAATGAGCGTTGACCGGGGAGGAAGCCTGAATCGCTTGGCAAAACGCCACCATTTGTTCCGGATCGTCAAAACGGACGGACTGAACCAAATCCGTTCGCTTCGCCTTCCACGATGGCGAGGTCTTTAGCCCGATCCGCTCGAGCATCGCCGCCGTAAAGACCGCCCCCTTGAGCGCCTGGCCCACGGTGTGCGGCGCAAGGAAAAAGCCTTGATACATATCCGGCAAGCTGTAAAGCGACGGACCGACTTCCGCTCCAATGCCCGGCGAGGTCATCCGATAGGCGCACGCCTCCACATATTCCCGCTTGCCGACAATGTAGCCGCCCGTTTTCGCCAAGCCCCCTCCCGGATTTTTAATAAGCGAGCCGGCCATCAAATCGGCGCCGACATGGCATGGCTCTTTCTCCTCGACGAATTCGCCGTAGCAATTGTCGACAAACACGACGACATCCGGTTTGATCGACTTGACGAATGCAATCATGTTGCCGATCTCTTCGACAGTAAACGACGGCCGGTCCGCATAGCCGCGCGAACGTTGAATGCCGATCATTTTCGTCCGCTCATGGATCGCTTCGCGAACGGCCGGAAAATCAACCATCCCATCCGCTGTGAGCGGCACGCTGCGATAACGAATGCCAAACTCTTTCAGCGAGCCGACGCCGCGGCCGCGGACGCCGACGATTTCCTCAAGCGTATCGTACGGAGCGCCCGTGATGTAAAGCAATTCATCGCCCGGGCGCAACACGCCAAACAGCGCGATCGCAATCGCGTGCGTGCCGGAAATGATTTGCGGGCGCACAAGCCCCGCTTCCGCTCCAAACACATCGGCGTAAATGCGATCGAGCGTATCGCGGCCCGCATCGTCATACCCATAACCGGTTGACGGGATGAAATGGGCGTCGCTCACTTGATGGCGACGGAAGCTCTCAAGCACGCGGTATTGATTGACGTCGACCAGTTCATCGATGCGGCGGTGAATCGGCGCGATTTGTGCTTCGATTTCCTCGATGAGAAGAGCGATGGTTTCTCCGTGTCTCCACTGTGTCCAAAACATAGATGAACCCTTTCTACCGTTGGAATGATTGCAGCTCCCCATACAAGGGGTGCGTAGGCAGCACGTATCCTTGGCAGTCGTACGTGCCCCCCTGTTCATTATAATGCCATTCGTGCAAAATGGTGTCCGATTTTAACCGAGCGAGCAATTTTCCTTCACCGCTTGGGATCGACACGTCGTAACGGGCCATTTGCTGTTTCACCGCCTCTTCAAGAAAATAGCGGAGCCGGTCAATGTCGGCGGCGGAAAGCGCGCTCATCACGATGGAAGCAGTCGTTGTCGGAATGAATTCCGACGCTTTTTGATCGCTTTTATTGTACACCGTGACCATCGGAATGGAAGAAGCCCCCAATTCAGCGAGCAGCCGCGACACCGTTCGCTCGTGCGCAACGTAATCCGGGTGAGACGAATCGACGACGTGAAGCAATAGATCGGCTTCCGTCACTTCCTCGAGCGTCGAGCGGAACGCGGCGACAAGCGTCGTCGGCAAGTCTTGAATGAACCCGACCGTATCGGTGACAAGCACTGTGTAGCCGCATGGCAAGACACATTTGCGCGTCAACGGATCGAGCGTGGCAAACAACAAATTTTCTTCCAACGAATCGGCGGCGGTCAGCCGATTGAAAATCGTTGATTTGCCGGCGTTGGTATAGCCGACGAGCGCCACTTGAAACGCTTGGTTTTTTTGCCGGCGCTCGCGATACCGCCCTCGATGCTCAGCGATGCGCACAAGCTCAGCTTTAATGTCGTCAATGCGGCGGCGAATATGGCGGCGGTCGGTCTCGAGCTTCGTCTCCCCCGGGCCGCGCGTGCCGATGCCGCCGCCCAAGCGGGATAGCGCCTCTCCTTGGCCGCTAAGGCGCGGCAACATATACTCCAGCTGGGCGAGCTCGACTTGCAGCTTTCCTTCTTTCGAGCGGGCGCGCCTTGCAAAAATGTCTAAAATCAGCTGCGTCCGGTCAATCACTTTCACCTCGCCAAGCATTTTCGTCAAATTGCGCGTTTGGCTTGGAGAGAGCTCGCTGTTGAAAATAACGACGTCCGGTTCCAGCTGCTTGACTATGGCGGCGAGCTCTTCTGTTTTCCCTTTGCCGATATACGTCGCCGGGTGCGGCGCTTCACGTTTTTGCGTCAACTCTGCCACAACCTCGCCGTTCGCCGTCGCAACGAGCGAAGCGAGCTCCTCCATCGAATAGCGAAACCGTTCATCATCGACACCAGCGAGCTGGCAGCCGACAAGGATCGCTTGTTCACGGCTCATGGCATCCCCCTTCCTTTCCCTCGCGGCGAACATGTTCTCTACGTTCATGATACCAAATCCCACCGTCGGTCTGCTAGTTCGTTCCAAAAAAACGATTGATTTTCCGCCGCTTTTGCCCCTACAATGATACAAGAACACCGCACGGAAAGGAACAGCACGAATGACGTGGGAAGTATTGAGCATCATCGGCACGATCGCCTTTGCCATTAGCGGGGCGATCGTCGCGATGGAAGAGGAGTACGATTTGCTTGGGGTGTACATTTTAGGGATTGTCACCGCTTTTGGCGGCGGGGCGGTGCGCAATTTGCTGATCGGGGTTCCCGTGTCGGCGTTATGGGAACAGCAGCCGCTCTTTCTTGTCGCTTTGGCGGCCATGACAGTTGTGTATTTGTTCCCAAAGCAAATGCTGCCGCCGTGGAAGCGGTGGGGCAACTTTTTTGACGCCCTTGGGCTGTCGGCGTTCGCCATCCAAGGAGCGCTGTATGCAGTCAAAATGGGGCATCCGTTAAGTGCGGTCATCGTCGCCGCTGTGTTGACCGGAAGCGGCGGCGGCATTATCCGTGACGTGTTGGCGGGAAGAAAGCCGCTCGTGTTGCGCGCAGAAATTTATGCCGCCTGGGCCATTCTCGCCGGCCTCGCCGTCGGACTGAAATGGGCCGAATCGCCCGTGGAGCTGTATGTGCTGTTGATCGTCGTCGCCGCTTTGCGCGTTTTGTCATACACGTACGGCTGGAAGCTGCCGCGGCGGGCGGTTGGGGAGAAAACAAGCGGGCAGCCTTGACACTCCGCACGGCTAAAGCCATGGGATTCTTGGGTCGTTCGCGTCCTCATCCATTTCTGGTTTGGACAACGCCCAAGTTCGGGGGTGTGTCATCACCCCGTCCCATCGGGTTAGCGTGTACCCCGATGGGCGGCGCACCTGTGACCAGTGCGCTAGGTTAGGCGCTCAAGCCTGAAATCGCTTTGGCGATGTTGATCGCCCCATTCAAGTCGGCATGGAGGGTGTATCCGCACTTTTGGCATCGGAAGCGGATGCCGTTTCGGTTCGCTTTCTCTCGATGACCACATTTACACGTTTGGCTCGTGTAGGTCGGATTCACCCACTCGACCCGAATGCCTGCCATTTCGGCTTTATAGGCAATCATCGTTTGCAGTTGATGAAACGCCCAAGAGTGAAGGCTTCGTCCTGCTTCTTTTGCCGATGTTGCCCGTTTTCGAATGCCCGTCAATTCTTCCATGCGAATCACGCCAACACCGTTGGCGAGGGCAAAGTTGACAATTTGACGGCTGATTTTGTGGTTGACACCTTTCATCCAGCGGGACTCTTTGTCGCCGATTTTTCGCACCGCATGAAGCTTCTTGGCTTTTCCTAATCTCCTTCGCAAAGCCGCATATCGCCGGCGAACAAAGGCGCATTGGTTGCYCTTAAAAAACAGCGATTTCGTTCCAACGCTGGCAACGGCGATATAACRAAGTCCGAGGTCAACGCCCATTGCCTTGGTTTCCTTGCGCGGTTCCACTTCAAAKGTGATGGTGATGGCRAAATACCATTTCTTTCTCTTTTTATAGAGTTTGGCTGCCCCTTGTTTGACGGTTCCATCGAGCAGCCGATCCAGCCATGCTGCTTGATAGGTTCGTGTGACAACAGGCACACCGATTCGTTTTTCCAATGTTGGGAATGAAACGGTGTAGAAATCTCCCTTTCGTTCAACTTTCCAATTTTGGTTGTTGAAGCAACACCACTGTTTGCGAAACTGCTTTGTCTTTTGGTGTTTCGTTTGAGATTTTACTTCCCGAATGGTTTGATTGACAATTGCGGAAGGAAACCGTTGCGATGAAAAATCCTGAAAGATTTTGCTGGTGGCTTTGTTCAGATCGGGATGAGTCGCCAGCCAATTCGCAAACGCTGTATTTACTTCTGTCATCTGTTTATACATTTCTTGTTTGGCTTTTATACATTTCTTGTTTGGCTTTCGTTGGCTTGTGAAGCTCCAATTTCAAGGTGATGGTGGGCATGGATTCACCTCCCTCCTTTTATGATACTTCAATGCTCGCTTTCATCCCACCCCTAAAGGAGTGGGCTTTCTCGCTCGCGGGTCTGTAAAATGTGGAATCGTCCGTCGGATTGGCGCTCGGAGTTTCTTGCGGCAAGGGGAAAAAGAAATTTTCCATCCTTGGGGACAAAAAAGGGGTGTAAAAAAAGATTGATTTACTCATCGTATATGGTAACATAAAGATGATGTGTGTTTCCGCGATTTTATAAGGCCAAGGTGATTGCACATGAATATGGAAGCATTTGCCGCATGTTTGGCTTCGTTTATCACAGTATTGGTCATCACCCCGTTCGTGATCAAGCTCGCCATCAAAATTGGCGCGGTCGATCGGCCGAACGGGAGAAAAGTGCATACAAAAGTCATGCCAAGGCTTGGCGGATTGGCCATTTTTATCGGTGTCGCCGTCGGCTATTTTGTCGGCGGGGTGTATAAAGAGCAAGTGACGGGGATGACGGTCGGCGCCATCATCATCGTGCTCGTCGGGATGCTCGACGATTTGTACGAGCTGTCGCCAAAAGTGAAGCTGGCCGGCCAGCTGCTGGCGGCGTTCGTCGTTGTCGCTTCCGGGCTGAAGGTCGATCTTTTGACCGTCCCGTTTGTCGGCACGTTTGAGTTGGGGCTGTGGAGCTACCCGATCACGATATTTTGGATTGTCGCGATTACGAACGCCATCAACTTGATCGACGGGTTGGATGGATTGTCCGCGGGCATTTCCGCCATTGGGATTGCGGCCATTGCCGTCATGGCGGGCATGGCGGGCAAAATGCTCATTTTCACGCTCTGCTTGATCATCTTGGGCAGCGTCATCGCTTTCTTGTTTTACAACTTCCACCCGGCGAAAATTTTCATGGGGGATACCGGCGCGTTGTTTTTAGGTTATGCCATTTCCGTCCTGTCGGTGCTAGGGCTTTACAAAAGCGTGACGCTCTTCAGCTTCGTCGTTCCGGTGATCATTTTGGGCGTGCCGATTTTCGATACGACATTTGCCATTATTCGCCGCATTGTGAATAAAAAGCCGATCTCGGCGCCGGATAAGTCGCATCTTCATCATCGGCTGCTGGCTCTTGGCTTTTCGCATCGCAACACGGTCTTGCTCATTTATGCGTTTGGCCTGATGTTTGCCATCAGCGCTATTTTGTTCTCCGCCTCGACGTTATGGCAGTCCATTCTCATCGTCTTTGCCTTGATCGTCTTCGGGGAACTGCTTGCTGAACTGATCGGCTTGGTCAATGATCAGTACAAGCCGTTTATGACCTTCCTCCGCAAGCTGTTGCGCGGAGGTCGGAAAGTATACGGAAACGACCGTTAAAAAAGCAAATTTCAGCAAAATGGGCCGTTTGTGTCGCTTCAAGAACAAACGGCTTTTTTGAGGAATTGTTTGTCTTTGGAAAATTATACCCTTTTCATTCTCTGTTTATGCAACATCTTCGCTTATTTTTTGACCGTGCAATCAACATTGCCACAAAACTGTCATTATATATTGACGCAAATGTGATAAACTAAACATGTTTATTCTATATATTTTTTGATTTTGGAGGAACTTGCGATGAACGTGCCAATGTTGGATTTAAGCGAACAGTATGAACAATTGAAGCCGGAGATCATGCGTGTATTGGACGAGGTGATGCGCTCTTCCCGCTTTATTTTAGGGGACTATGTGAAGAAAATGGAAGCGGAAATTGCCGCCTACAGCCGGGCGAAACACGGAATCGGCTGCGGCAACGGAAGCGATGCGATACATATTGCTTTGCAAGCGGCCGGCGTCGGGCCGGGCGATGAAGTCATCACGACGGCGTTCACCTTTTTCGCGACTGGGGGATCGATTGCGCGGGCCGGCGCCAAACCGGTGTTTGTCGATATCGATCCGGTGACGTTCAACATTGATCCGGCGCAAATTGAGGCGGCGGTGACGGAGAAGACGAAAGCCATCATCCCGGTGCATTTGTACGGGCAAATGGCGGATATGGAGGCGATCGCGGCGATTGCCAAGCGGCACGGATTGGTTGTCATCGAGGACGCCGCCCAGGCGATCGGCGCGAAATACAACGGGAAATGCGTTGGCGAGCTTGGGACGGCGGCGACGTACAGCTTCTTCCCGACGAAAAACTTGGGCGCCTACGGGGATGGCGGCATGATCATTACGAACGATGACGAACTGGCGGAAAAATGCCGGGTCATCCGCGTTCATGGCAGCAAGCCGAAATATTACCATCATGTACTTGGCTACAACAGCCGCCTCGATGAGATGCAAGCGGCGATTTTAAGCGTCAAATTCCCGCATCTGGATCGGTGGACGGAACAGCGGCGCAAGCATGCGGCGACGTATACGCGCCTGTTGCAAGAGGCGGTCGGCGACCTTGTTGTGACGCCGAAAGAAGTCGACGGGCGCTATCATGTGTTCCATCAATACACGATTCGAGCGCCGAAGCGCGACGAGCTGCAGGCGTTTTTGAAAGAACAGGGGATCGCGACGATGGTGTACTATCCGCTGCCGCTGCATTTGCAGCCGGTGTTTGCTTCGCTCGGGTATAAGGAAGGGCAGTTGCCGGAGGCGGAAAAAGCGGCGAAAGAAGCGCTGTCGCTGCCGATGTTCCCAGAGCTGAAAGAGGAGCAGCAACAGTACGTCGTGGAGAAAATCGCGGAATTTTACCGTCATTTCGCTTGATCGTCCAACCGGCCAAAGGAAACGTCACTTGCGCACAGCAATGGCGTTTTCTTTGGCGTTGGATCATTTGTTTTGTTCACAACACTTTGTTATTTTATGATAAGGGATGGTGGCCGGATTGACGGCGGAAAAACGACCGTTTGTGCTATACGAATATTTGCGCTTTTTTTGGCAGCGAAAATGGTGGTTTCTTGTCGTTCCGCTTGCGACGATCGTTTTGACCGTCATCGCAGGGCGGCTTTTGCTGCAGGGGGAGAAGTATACGGGGAAAGCTGTCGTGTTTACCGGATCGATTGACGTAAAAGAGTTGACGGATCCGAAAAATATAGAGGCGAAGTTTCCAGATGTGAAAAACTTGGATGTCGTCGTTCCTGAGGAACAGTACGTGCAAATCACCGTCAAAGGCGACGATGAACAGGACGTGAGTCGAGAATTGAAGCTTGTTGTGTCGGAATATAGCCAGGAGCTCGAGCGCCATTCGCAAGAGCGGATTGATGTCACAACGAAATACTTGCATGCGCTGGAAGAACGGGAGCGCGCATTGCAGCAAAAAGTCGATTATTATAGCGAACAAGTACAGTCGGGCCGCTTGAATCCAGAACAACTCGATGACATCAGCGACTTGTTGGTCGAGTCGGAAAACAACTTGACCGAAGTGATGGAGCGCGTCAATCGCATCCGCGGCAATCTCGTCTTTTACGAAAAACCGGCCGTGTTGTCGGAAACGGTGGCGAAATCGAAAACGTATACGGGGCAGCTTGCGGCGATTGGCCTTGTCCTCGGCCTGTTTTTGACGGTCGTTTGGCTGACGCTTTGGAAGTATATATTGGACGCGAGGAGGTACTATTCTTCATGATCCGTTTTGCCATTGTCGGCATGGGGCATATCGCCAAAAAACATATCGATGCCATTGAAAAGGCGGACGACGCCGAACTGGCGGCGGTTTGCGACACGAATCCGGAACGTTTGCGCGACGTGTCGGATGTTCCTGTTTACACTGATATGGAGACGATGTTGAAGGAGAACGAACAGATCGATGTCGTCAACATTTGCGTTCCGTCCGGGTTGCACGCGCCGCTGACCAAGTTGGCGGCCCGCTATCGCCGTCATATCATTGTGGAAAAGCCGATGGCGCTCCGCATGAGCGACGCCGAAGAGATGATCCGCGCGGCGAAGGAATACGACGTGAAGCTCGCGGTCGTTCATCCGAACCGCTTTCGCCCGGCAATTCGGAAGCTGAAAGAGGCGATGGAGCGAGGGATGTTCGGAAAACTGAGCCATGCGAACGCCACGGTGCGCTGGAATCGAAATCAAGCCTATTATGATCAGGCGGCGTGGCGGGGGACGAAAGAGTTTGACGGCGGCGTCTTGATGAACCAAGCCATTCACAATTTGGATTTGCTGCTTTGGCTGATGGGGCCGGTCAAGGCGGTGCAAGCGATGGCGGCGACTCGTCTGCGCAAGATTGAGACGGAAGACGTCGCGGCGGCGGTCGTCGAGTTTGAAAGCGGGGCGCTTGGCGTCATTGAGGCAGCGACGACGATTTATCCGCAAAACTTGGAGGAATCGATCGCCATTTTCGGCGAAAAGGCATCGGTGAAAATCGGCGGCCGGACGGCCAACTTTATCGAAACGTGGGAAGCGGAAGGCGTCAGCGAGGAAGAACGGGCAAAGCTCATCGATGAGATCAACGCCGACCCGTTTGGCAAGCCGGGGCACCAATGGATCATTGAAGATATGGTGCAAGCGATTCGCGAAGACCGCGAGCCGATTGTCACTGGTTTGGACGGATTGGCTCCTGTTCGGCTGATCGAAGCCATTTTGCGTTCGGCGGAAACGGGGACAAGAGTGCAACTATCTGAGTAGAAAGGAATGAGAGGAATGAACTACGCGGAACGGCTGTTGCAAAAGTTTGAGAAACGCGACGCGGTCATCGGCGTGGTCGGGCTTGGCTACGTCGGGCTGCCGCTGGCAGTCGAAAAAGCAAAAGCAGGGTTTCATGTCATCGGCTTTGACATCCAACAAAGCCGCGTCGATCAAGTGAACAATGGGATCAACTACATCGGCGATGTCGTCGATGAAGATTTGCATGAGATGGTCAAACAAGGGCGGCTCGTGGCGACGACCGATTACGCCCGGATCGCGGAAGTCGATGCCGTGGCGATCGCGGTGCCGACCCCGCTCGATGAGCATCACCAGCCGGATACGTCCTACGTCGAAAACTCGGCAAACGAAGTCGCCAAATACGCCCATGAAGGGATGCTTGTCGTTTTGGAATCGACCACCTATCCAGGCACGACGGAAGAAATCGTGAAACCGGCGCTGGAGAAAAAGGGGCTCATCGTCGGGGAAACGGTGTTCGTCGCCTATTCGCCGGAGCGGGTTGACCCGGGCAACAAGCAGTTTAAGACGAAAAATACGCCGAAAGTCGTCGGCGGCGTGACAAAAACGTGCACGAAAGTGGCGGCGGCCATGTATCGAGCCGTGCTTGAAGGCGATGTGCACGAAGTGTCGAGTCCGGCGGTGGCGGAAATGGAGAAAATTTTTGAAAACACGTTTCGCCATATCAACATTGCGTTAGCGAACGAAATGGCCATTTTGTGCGAACGGATGGGCATTGATGTCTGGGAAGTCATCGATGCAGCGAAAACGAAGCCGTACGGATTTATGGCGTTTTATCCGGGGCCGGGGCTTGGCGGCCATTGCATTCCAATCGACCCGTTTTATTTGACATGGAAGGCGCGCGAATACAACTACCATACGCGCTTGATCGAGCTGGCCGGAGAAATCAACAACGCAATGCCGGAATATGTCGTCAACCGCGCGATGCTCATTTTGAACGAAGAAGGGAAGGCGCTGCGCGGTTCGAAAGTGACGGTGCTCGGCGTCGCCTACAAAAAAGACATTGATGATGTGCGCGAATCGCCAGTGTTGAAAATCGTCGAGCTGCTCGAGCAATACGGAGCGGAATTTGCGGTCGTCGACCCGTATGTTCCGTCGTTCCGGGCGTGCAACCGGGTGATTGAGACGGTCGAGCTGACGCCGGAACTGCTCGAGCAGTCGGATCTTGTCTTGATTACGACGGACCATTCCAACATCGACTATGAAATGGTCGCTCGTCACAGCCGGGTCGTGTTTGACACACGCAACGCCATGAAAGATGTGTCGAAACCAGCAAAATACGTCAAATTGTAAGCGAAGGAGACGAAACGATGCATATTGTCGATCCCTCTGTTGTTTGCGGTGAACGTGTCGAAATCGGCCATTTCACTGTCATCGAGGCGAATGTAAAAATCGGAAACGACGTTAAAATCGGCCATCACGTCACGATTCACGAAGGAACCGTCATTGGCGACGGCGTGACGATCGCCGACGGCGCGGTGCTCGGCAAACCGCCGAAGCCGGCGAAAACGAGCACCGTCAAGCTGTCGGGCGAGCTGCCGCCGCTTGTCATCGGCGACCATTGCACGATCGGCGCCAACGCCGTCATCTATCGAGGAGCGACGATCGGCGCCTACACATTGATCGCTGATTTGGCGAGCGTGCGCGAAAACGTGCAAATCGGCCAATATGTGATCGTCGGGCGCGGGGTGTGCATTGAAAACCACGTCCAAATCGGCGATCGGACGAAAATCCAGTCGAACTCCTACATCACTGCCTACACGACGCTCGAAGACCATGTTTTCATCGCCCCGTGCGTCACGACGACCAATGACAACTACATGGGGCGGACGGAAGAACGGTTCGCCAAAATCAAAGGGGCGACCGTCAAGCGCGGGGCGCGCGTCGGGGGCGGAGCGATTTTGCTGCCGGGCGTGACGGTGGCGGAAGAGACGTTTGTCGCCGCTGGGGCGCTCGTCACGAAAGATACGGAACCGAGGACGGTCGTCAAAGGATTCCCGGCGCGCTTCAGCAAAATGGTCGACGAGCGGGAGTTGTTATAAATTGTTCTCGGCATTCAAGCGTTTAGGAGCGGATTCGCTCCTTTACGCGTTTATGAACGTCGGTACGAAGCTGATTGCCTTTTTGATGCTGCCGATTTATACAAGCTATTTGTCAAAGGCGCAGTACGGGGCGGTCTACTTGATCGACCAATGGACGTCGATGCTGACGTTTCTCGTCATTTTCGGTACGGATTCGGCGCTCTCTTTTTACTATTACGACACGGACGACAAAGAGAAGCGCCTTTTGTATGTGCGCAACGTCATGTACTTCCGGCTGTTTGTCGTCGCCATCTTATTTTTGGCTGTCGTTTTGGCCGGTCCGTGGATCGCAGGCGCGCTGTTTAAAGAACCTCGCTATGTCGATTTGCTGTACATCAGTATCGCGACGTTGCTGCTCGATACGATTTTCGTCGTGGCGACGACGGTGCTGCGGTTTGAATTTCAGACGAAAAAAGTCGTGATTTGGACGCTCGTGAAAATGCTGCTTGTCGCTGTGCTGTCGTATGCGGCGCTCCGGTGGTTCGCGGCGACGCCGGAAGGGCTGCTCATCGGCCGGCTCGTAAGCAGCGCGCTCGTGTTTTTGTTGATGCTGCATTTGACCGTAAAGTATATGGTGTGGCGCGTGCGCCTTGACGTGTTAAAGGAGCTGCTTGCCTACGCCGCCCCGCTCGTGCCGACTTCGCTCGCCTTTTGGGTGATCGCCAACGTCAGCACGTTTTTCATCCAACGGTTTGCGTCGTTGGAGGAAGTCGGGGTGTTTGGGGTTGCCTTGCGGCTCGCGACCGTGATCACGCTCATCACCAGCGGCGTGCAGATGGCGTGGCGTCCGTATTCGATGTCGATGAAAGACCGACCGGAAAGCCGTACGCTGTTTGCTAAAGTGTATATGGCGCTTTTGCTCATTGGAGCGTTTGGGCTGCTTTTGATCGCCACGGCGAGCCCGTGGCTTGTGGAAACCTTTTTCAAACAGGAATATCAGGATGCAGCGTCCTATATCCCTTTTTTATCGGCAGTCACTTTTTTGAACTTTTATTATTTGATTCTTTCCACCGGCTTGTTTTTGACAAAGGAAACCGGCTATATTTCACGGGTGTTCACTCTAGCGGCGCTTCTTCATCTTGCGTTGAACGCCGTTTTGGTGCCGCTTTGGCTCAGCTGGGGAGCGGTCGCGGCCAGCCTCATTACGTATATTGTCGCTGTGGCCTTCATTTTTCGCAAAAGCCAACAAGTGTATTCCGTGCCGGTGTCGTGGAAAAAGATGTCTTTGGTTTTTGTCGGCACATTGCTCGCCCTCATCGTCATCGTCTACGTCCAGCAGGCGCCGCTCGCTGACGGCTGGGTGCTCGCTGGTTGGGGCTTGTTTGCCGCCACGCTCTTTGCCAGCCGGGTTGATCGTGATTTGCGCCGCCCGGTGCGCACGATCGAGGGCGAAAATGCGCAAAATACTTGATAACCGCTCGTCTGATCTAGAAGTCTGGTGACTGAATGGGAAAACGCTCCTTCAAAGGACTTTCTCACATTGAAAAACAGCATGGTCATGATCCTGCTTTGCATTCATGAACCGATGATTTTGCAGAAATCACTGTTTTTCACCAACGTTCTAGGAGGTGTTTCGGATGAAAATCGCCACCGTGTTAGGCGCCAGACCGCAGTTTATCAAGGCTGCCCCTGTCTCGCGCGTCTTGCGAAAACAATATACCGAAGTGCTGATCCATACCGGGCAGCACTATGACCCGAATATGTCGGCCATTTTTTTTGAGGAGTTGAACATTCCGACGCCTGACTACTATCTTGGGGTGGGTTCAGGCAGCCATGGAAAGCAAACGGGTGAAATGCTGATTAAAATTGAAGAAATTGTCATGCAGGAAAAACCGGATTATGTGCTCGTCTACGGCGATACGAACTCGACGCTCGCCGGCGCGTTGGTCGCTTCGAAGTTGCACATTCCGGTCATCCACGTCGAAGCCGGGCTGCGCAGCTTCAACAAGCAGATGCCGGAAGAAATCAACCGCATCATGACCGATCATGTCTCCGAGCTCTTATTTTGTCCAACGGAGACGGCCGTGGAGAACTTGCGAAACGAAAATATTACGCGAAACGTCTGGAACGTCGGCGACGTCATGTATGACGCCATTTTGTACAACAAGGAGCTCGCGCAGCGCCAATCGACGATTTTGGCCGATTTGGGGCTCGAGGAAAAATCATACTATCTGATCACGATTCATCGGGCGGAAAATACCGATGACCCCGACAAATTGAAAGCCATTTTGGCTGCTTTTGCGGACATCGACGGGACGAAAGTGTGGCCGATTCATCCGCGGACGCGGCATAAGCTTGAAGAGTACGGCTTGGACGCTTCGGCGATTCCAGGGCTTCGGCTGATCGATCCGGTCGGTTATTTGGACATGCTTCGGCTAGAGAGCGGCGCGAAAAAAATCATCACCGATTCAGGCGGCGTGCAAAAGGAGGCGTATTTCTTGCGCGTGCCTTGCGTGACGGTGCGCGAACAAACCGAATGGGTGGAAACGCTCGAAGGCGGGGCGAACATCTTAACCGGCACGGACCGTGAGAAGATCGTCGCGGCGGTCCACAAGGAAGTCGCCCCCGTTTATGCGGACGTCTTTGGCGATGGGCATGCGGCGGAGAAAATCGTGGCGGCGATCGGACAGCGATAAGGGTGCGTCGGCATGTTGGACGTGTTGATCTGGTTGATTGTTCTTGTCGCCTCCACCTTGATGTTTCGCTATGCAGCGGGGACGCTTTCATTGACGGCGCCCAACCTGGTGTCGATTGTGTACTATTACTCGTTCCTTCTGTCGAGCTTCATCGGCGCGCTGCTGATCGCATTGGGAATGGATGATTACTACATGATTCGCAAGTTGTTTCGGCCCGAGGAATACCGGCAGATCGGATTTTTCGTCGTCAGCTTCGTCATGATCGTGTTCCCGCTGTCGATGGTGGTCGTTTCAAGGCTGTGCGGATTTGAAGCCAGGCAGGAGTTTCGCGCCTATTTGCAAAAGCCGCTTTCCCCGTTGGCCGGAGCGACGGGCAGCCAAGTGTTTTATGCGTTTTTGGCGCTGTCGCTGCTCAGTTTTGCCGCCATTGCGTATATGATTTGGAAAACGCCGACGATTCCGGTGTTTGCGCTCTTGACAGGGACGGACGAGAGCTTGGCTGCGCTGCGCATTGAGGCGTCGCGCCATTTTGCCGGAAACGTGCTCGTGCGCAATATTTTTGCCATTACGCTCACGCCGCTTTTGTCGTTTATCGCTTATTTGTTTGCCGAGCTGACGCACGAGTGGCGGTGGAAGCTGCTGTTTATCTGTCTGTTTGTCGGGGCGGTGTTCGTCAATGTGTATGATTTGGCCAAATCGCCGATTTTCTTTTATGTGATGATGTTTTTCCTCATTCGCATTTACATCGGAAAAACAAGGCTGTCGGCGGCGAAACTGGCGCTGTATGGGGGAGTGGGGGCAGCGGTGCTCGTCGGCATGTACATCGTCATTCAAGGGGTGCAAGATGTCGCGACCTTTTTGTCTTACAACAAAGGTCCGATCGGCCGCATGATTTTGGCGCAAATCGCGCCGACGTTTCTTCATTTGAATTTGTTCGGCGAAGCGTTGCCATTTCTTTATGGAAAAAGCTTGCCCTCGATTTTAACAGGGTTGTTTGACGTCGAGAACGTCCGCTCTGCCCGCCTCGTGATGGCGCACGTGTTCCCAGAGCGGATCGAGGATGGAACGGGAGGGGTGCTCAATACACTCTTTGTCGCTGAGGCGTATGCGAACTTTGGCTACGTTGGAATCGTCATCGGCACGCTGTATGTCGGCGTTGTGACGCAGCTGTTGTACATTGGGTTTCTACGGCTGCCAAAAAATCCTTTGTTTTTAAGTTTGTTCGTTTATTTTTCCATTAACATCCCCCGCACGCTCGTCGGTGGGTTCACCGATTTTTTGTTCAATCCGACCTGGGTGCTGCTCGTGGCGTTGTTTGGCGGAATGGCGTTATGGCTGCGCGTGCAGGGGGATTTACGGGCATGGTTTGCAGCGAAAAGGCGAATCACTGATGAGGGATGAATGATGAAAACCGTATTGATTTATTACCCGTTTTCACTCGCCGCGGAACGAAACAGCGGGTCAAAGCTGCGGCCGTATGAAATGCATCAGGCGTTTTTGCGCTGGGGAGCGAAGGAGGGAGTGGACGTTCTTCTGATCGCCGGCACGTCAGCCGAGCGGGAGAAGCAATTTCAAGAGCTCCGCAGCCAAGGCAAGCTCGATGATGTCTGGTTTTGCTATATGGAAAACCAGACGATTCCGCTTTGGCTCACTGACCCAGGACACCGGCCGCAACGTCCGTTCGTCGACCGGGACGTTCTCCGCTACTTGAAAGCCCGCAACGTTCCGATCGGCGTCTTTTACCGCGACGTCTATTGGAAGTTTCCTGATTTGTATCCGCTCCGCGGTTGGAAAAAAGCGGCCATGCAAATGATGTACCGTTGGGAAGAACGGTTTTACGAGCGGTACTGCGATGTCATCTTTTTGCCGAGCCTCGAAATGGGAACATACGTCGCGATCCGCCGCCCGATGGTCGATTTGCCGCCGGGTGGGAAGCAAAAGCCGTTTCAGCGGTTCGGGACGGCGAAACAGCCGCTGAATGCCATTTATGTTGGCGGCATCAACAATGCCGACTATGGGCTTTTGCTCCTGCTTGAGGCGATTCGCTTGGCCAACCGCCGCAAGCCGCTTGTTTCGCTCACCGTCGTCTGCCGAAAAGACGAGTACGAGCGGCAGCCGCTTGCGGTGAAAGAAGAGCTTGCCGCCTTGCAAGTGCGCGTCGAGCACGTCAGCGGCGAAGCGCTCGACCGTTTGTATGCGGAGATGGATTTCGCCTTCATCCCGCGGCGGCGGAGCGAGTACAATGATTTTTCCGTTCCCGTCAAGCTGGTTGACTATTTGTCGAGCGGCCTGCCGATTGTCGCCACCGCTTGCTCAGCGCAAAAGCGGTTGATTGAAGCGGATGGGTACGGCGTCATTTGCGACGACAACCCGTCGTCGATGGCAGAAGCGATCGCCAAGATGGCCGACATGCTCGAGGAGTGCCGCTTGCGCATTGAGCAGACGTTTATGGCGAAACATTCGTGGGAAGCGAGAGTGGAAAAGGTGAAAGAAACGTTGGTGGGGGGCCTCCGATGAAAGTCGCCTTATTGGCTCCAAGCAAATCGATCCATACGCATAAGTGGGCCCGCTTTTACCAAACGCAAGGCATCGATGTGAAAGTCGTGACGTTTAAAGACCATTACGGGCCGGAGCAAGCGAAAGAAGTCGAGACAGTCGTGCTGCCGAAATGGCTGCCGGGGAAGTTGTCGTATTTTTCCACTGTCTTTTCATTAAAGCGGTTGCTCGCTTCGTTTCAACCAGATATTTTGCACGCCCATTATGCCTCCAGCTACGGGTTGATCGGGGCGCTTGCGGGGTATCATCCGTTTTACGTCTCCGTCTGGGGGCGCGACGTGTATCAGTTTCCGAATGCCAATCGTTGGAACCGACGGATGCTTGAATATACATTGCAGCGTGCGGATGTCATTTGTTCGACAAGCCATGTGATGGCGAAAGAAACCGGAAAGTATACGGACAAACCGATCGAAGTGACGCCGTTTGGTGTTGATGTCGGCCGCTTCAAACCGTTGCCGAAACAGCCGAAACGGACCGTGACGATCGGCACGGTGAAAGCTCTTTCCGACAAGTACGGGATCGCCGATTTGATTCGGGCGTTTGCCATTGTGCACGAGCGGCATCCGCAAACGGAGCTGTTGATCGTCGGCGACGGGCCGCAGCGGAGTGAATACGAGGAGCTGTGCGCCCGCCTCGGCATCCAATCCGTGACGACGTTTGCCGGCAAAGTTCCGAACGAACAAGTGCCGCTGTATATCAATCAAATGGATATTTTCGCCGTGCCTTCGACTGAAGACAGCGAAAGTTTTGGCGTTGCCGCCGTCGAGGCGATGGCGTGCGGCGTTCCCGTTGTCGTCTCCAACGTCGGCGGGCTGCCGGAAGTCGTCCGTGAGGGAACAACGGGGTTGATCGTGCCGAAAAACAGTCCGGAAAAGCTGGCGGAGGCGTTCGAACGGCTGCTGCTTGATGAGAGGCTGCGGCAACGAATGGGGGAAAACGGCGTCAAACATGTCCATGAACATTACGATTGGACGGAAAATGCGATGCGCATGATCCGATTGTATGAACAAACGTTGAAAGGCGGTGGAGGGAGTCGATGAGGAACAAAGCCGTCATGTCAGCCGTCGCGGTTGGTGCTCGTTTGTTGCCGAAAGCGGAGGCTAAGTCGCGAAGCCGGCGGCTTTACGTTGGCAAGCTCGTGATGGCCGTCGGTTCGCGGCAACGCTTATTCAGCTGCGGACATCGGCACGGTGTCGAGGAAGCATTTTCCTCTTTCCCCGCTTCGTTTGCGCTCGCCTCTTGGCGCTCGAAATGGAACGTTCGTTTACGATTTTTTGGGAAAGTGGTGTGGAGCGGGCCATGAGGATCATTTACCTATGCCAACACTTCCCGCCGGAAACAGGCGCACCGCAAATTCGTGTGTATGAGGTGAGCAAAGAGCTGATCAAACGGGGGCATCAAGTGGAAGTGCTCACGGCGTTCCCGCATCATCCGCACGGCGTCATCCCGGAGCCATACCGCGGCCTGTTTTATATGTTTGAACAGTGGGATGGCATTCCCGTTCATCGGACATGGATTTATCCGTCGCCGAAGGGGAGCTTTTGGAAACGGCTCGCTTCGTATTTTTCGTTTACATTCAGCTCGTTTTATTCGCTGCTTGTGAAAGCGAAGCCGACGGATGTGATCATTTGCAATTCCCCGCCGTTGTTTTTAGGGATCACCGGGTACGTAGGCGCGAAGTTGAAACGGGCGAAGTTTGTCTTCAACGTCGCCGACATTTGGCCGGAATCGGCCGTTGAGCTCGGCATTTTGAAAAATCGGCTGTTCATCCGAATGGCGAGATGGCTCGAGCTGTTTTTATACCGGAAGGCGTGGAAAATCGCCGCCGCGACGGAAGGCATTCGCGATTATATGATTGAGCAAGGGAAGGCGCCCGAGGATGTCTTTTTATTGCCGAACGGCGTCAACACGGATGTGTTTCGCCCGTTGCCGAAAAACAAGGAGCTGCTTGCGGAATTGGGGCTCGAGGGAAAAGTTGTGTTTACGTACGCCGGAACGATGGGATACGCCCAAGGGCTCGATTCGGTGCTGCGGGCGGCGGCCATCGTCAAAGCGAAAGACGAGCGGGCGCATTTCCTGTTTGTCGGCGACGGCCAAGAGCGGGAAAAGCTGATGGCGTTAAAAGAAGAGCTCGGCCTTGACAATGTGACGTTTTACGGATCCGTTCCGGTTGAGAAGATGCCGGAGATTTTCTCCATCACCGATTATAGCATCGTTTCGCTGCGCAACATCGATTTGTTTAAAGGGGCAAGGCCGTCGAAAATTTTTCCGGCGATCGCCACCGGAACCCCAGTGCTGTATTGCGGCGAAGGGGAGAGCGCAGAGATTTTAGAAACATACCATTGCGGAAAAATCGCTCCTCCAGAAAATCCCGAACAGATCGCCGCGGCTGTCATCGAGCTGCTTTGCCTTCCGAGAGAGGAATACGAAAAGATGGCGGAAAATGGGCGCAAGTTGGCGGTGGAGCAATACTCATGGATCCGCATTGTCGACGATTTGCTTCACGCCCTTGACGATGAAACAAAACGCGAATCCGTTTGGCAGGCGGAAAAATAAAAAAGAAAAGGGTGTCCGGCTCACAAGCAGGATGCCCTTTCCTTTATGTGAAAAGCGGCTATGTTTCCATTTGGAATGATGGTTTTTTTTTACAATCGTCACGCTTTCATTCGAACGAGACTTCTGCTCCGCGGAAGTAATGCTCTAAAATTTGCTCCGCCGTCCATCCGCGCTCGGCGAATGCTTTTGCTCCGTATTGGCTCATGCCGATCCGGTGCCCCCATCCTTTTCCAGTGACGATGATCGAGTTAACCTCTGACGGCGAGGCGGAAAGCGGCACTATGCCATCCGTTGTTTGTACTTTGATTCCTTCGACGTCGGCGAGCGAAACCGTTCCGTTCCCTGTTTGGACGGAATAAGATGACAAGGAAGAGGCGGCGATGTTGCCGCTAGTCGTTTGAATCGACACTGATGGACCGCTTTTTTGCACTTGAATGTCAAACCAGTTGGACGGCAAGATGCCGTAAAATTGATTGCCGTCTAGCGGGAACAGTTTGCGGATGGTCGTTTCATTGCCTTTCACCGTTTTTTCGCCTGCCGAGGTTTCAATCGTGACGGCACCCACTTCTCCGTTTGCGCCGGTTTTGGCGATCGAGACGTCGTATAAAACAACCGATGGATCGGTGATCCCGAAGGAACGCAACAGCACAGACGGCGAGAAGGTGAACGACCAGCGGCTATACGGCGATGATTCATACGGGTCATCGACGCTCGCCAAATATGGGTAGGCGGTTTGCGACGAGTTCCAGACGTCGCTTACGTTGGCGGTTCTGCCGCCGCTTGTCGAGTGGTAATACGTTTCGATGACATTGCCGTTATATTTGAGATACAGCCCTCTTGTTGCTTCGACTGCCTCGTTCGACCGGGGAGATTCTCCATCATATCCTTTATACGTCTGTGTGTTTGGATTGGTCGTCAAACTTGTTTTATGTTTATAGGCATAGTTTCGGGCCGCAATGGCTTGCGCCTTCAGCGCTTCGAGCGGCCAAGAGGCAGGCATCTCGCTCGGCACGACTCCTTTTAAATAATCTTCCATATCTAAAATATTGACAACATACAAGGCGCTGTTTTGCAGGCGAATGTCGACGCTGCCGCGATAACGGGTTTGATTCACTTTCACAAGCGACAACGGCGCAGCGCCGATCGTTTCTTGAATGGTAAATCCGGTGCTTGAAAAATCCGTCTTTCCATTGTACGTGACAAACACGGTCGAAGAGGAAGACCGAAATGTCAGATTTGTCCCGCTTGGCAACGGGGTGATCGTCAACGTCTCTTTATTGACGATTTGATAGTTTCCTTCGACGGCGACTGTCACCGATGTCCCTTTATATAAAAGGACTTGCACGGGATTGTTGTACGTTTTCACCCCAGCGGCGTTCGAGGCGGAAGGAGAGACGATGAGCAGAAACAGGCCGACGGCCAACCACGCTAGTTTTTTCACCGCCTACTTCACCTCACCAAATTCAGCGGCCATCCAGCCCCGCCGCCCGTCGGACAGCTGCACGTTGTACCATTTCTCTCCTTTGCTGTTGGTAAACGGCTGGATATAGACCATCTCTGTCCCTTTTGGAACGGTCACGATAATCGGATAAGAAGTCGTCGCTCCTTTTCGAATATTGACCGCGGCCGTGGCGATGACGTGCTTGGTGCTGTCGCTGCTGACGACGGATGTCGAGACATCGCCGGAATAAATCCAGCCTTTCAACGATGATGAGAGAGCGACGTTGTACCATAGCCCTTGGGAAGAGACGTGCGCCCCGACCACTTGCAGCGAAGCGCCTGCCTGTTTATAAGCGACGATGCGGTAGCTCGTGGAGGCCCCACTGCGGATGGCCACATTGTTTTTCACCACATAGACGACAGAAGGCAAAGAAGGCGAAGCGGGTTTGCTGGCAAGTTGTTGTTGAAGTTGTTGAATTTGTTGTTGCTGGGCGGCCAGTTGTGCTTTCAAGTTGGCAATGTCGTTTTTCACCGGGTTGAGCTGAGAAGTCACCCAGTCGACGCTCGCTAACACGACTTCTTCCGATGCTTTCATCGCCGATGGCGTAAACAAGAGGGCGCCTGCCGTCATCCCGACCGCCAGGCTGGCAGCAATGGCCCATTTGGCTTTTCGTTTCATCATGTTCATCTCCCCCGTTTTTGGATATGGAAAGAAAGGAGAATAATAGCTTTCCTAAAAGGCCGGTGAAAAACAACAGATTCGCTTGGCTCATGAGGAATCGCAAGGAATGAAAACGCGATGTTGCAAGGTTTCTCAGTTTGAGAAACACCGTTGTAAAGCTTTACATCCGTTACATCACTGGCCTTCTAATGCTATTATTCTCCGAAAGCGAACAAACTAGAATTGGCTGAAATACTCTTCCAATCCTTCGCGAATGCCGACGGCCGCTTTTTGGCGGAACGCTTTCGTTTTGAGCAGCGCCTCTTCATTCGGATTGGAGATGAAGGCGAGCTCAACGAGAATGCTCGGCAGCTCGTTTTTCCGGTTGACGTAAAAGTCTTGCGTTTTATGGCCGCGGTCATATGTTCCGAGCTGTTGGACAAGATGTTTTTGCACGATGGCGGCCAACTGCTCGCTTTTTGGCCCATTGAAGTTGTTCGATACGTTGTAGTACGTCGTCGTTCCGCGAGATGTCCGCGAGTACGAGTCGGCGTGAATGCTGATAAAGGCGTCGTAGTCGGAACTGTTGGCGATCCATGTCCGTTCAGACAGCTCCAAAAAGATGTCGGTGCTTCGCGTCAATTTCACGATCGCTCCGGCCCGCTCCAATTCTTCTTTTAGCAATAAGGCGGTGTCGAGAGTAATATCTTTTTCCCGCGTGCCGCCAGGGCCGATCGCCCCCGTGTCGTGCGCCCCATGCCCTGCGTCAATGATGATTTTTTTGCCCTTGAGCCCGGTCTCGAGAATTTTCAGCGCCAATTGGTCGCTGTAATGGCGAAGGGTGAACGTGTACCCCGGTTCAAAGGTGAAGAGCAGGCTGCTGCCGTTCCACTCCACCGTTTGTATGCCTGGAATGTCAGTCGACGGGACTTCAGCGTAGGAAAACGAGCCGGTGATTTTCAGACGATTGCCCGGCAACAACGAATAGGAGACGCGGAAATTAGAAGTTTTTTTCCACGTCAAATAGGCATCTTCGTTGATGGTCGAAAACGTCGGTTCAACGAGACTATTTAAGGCGACGGTAGATGTGCTTGATTCCTCCACCCATCCGCGGACGCCATTGGATGTTTCGACATTCAGCCATCCATGATATTCGTAAAGGACAGCAAGCCGCTCATTCGCTGCCAGTGCCTTCAACGATTGATAGTTCGAAGATGCACCTCGGCGCAGCGGAGTGCCCGCCTGTTTGACGTATACGTAGGATGGGGCTTTTACTTCAAACGCCGGCATCCATCCCGTTTTCCCCGATGCAGAGGTGACTTGCACCCAGTCGAACGGAGATGCTTCTGTCGTCTTCAAAACCGTGACCGTTCGGTTTTTCGCAATCCGCTCGATGACGGCGGCGCTCAACGAAGGTTCGGCAAACAGCGCCGCATTAGCGGTTGTCACCTGCTTTTGCTTCCCCTGGCTGGCTGGTGGGGAAAGGTAGGATTTGGTTACGACCGTCTCGTGCACCCAGCCGAGCGTTTTTCCATTGAGGGACACTTTGTACCAAAGCGCTCCCGACGCATCTTTGGCGCTTGACAGGCTGTTCAGTTTGGTTCCTTTTTTCAGTTGGGTGACGACTTTTGCTTTTAAAGATGGAGCTTGCCGCACATTGGCGACCGACACGCTGATCGTCAGCGGCTTACCGTCGATGTCGGACGTATCAGAGACATCGTTTGGAACAGAAATGGCTGTTGGCATCGTCAACACTTTTTCCGACACCCATCCCCGGACATGTCCGAGATCAACGCGGTACCAAAGTTCCTGACCATTTGTGACGAACAAATCGATCACTTTGACAGATTGACCGCGTGACACTGTGGCAACGGCGCGGTAATGGACGCTCGCCCCGCGGCGAACCGGGGAGGACTGCACAACGTTCATGAATGTCGGCAAAAGTGTCGGAAGCTGTTTGGGTATGTAGATCTGTTCCGTTTTCACCCATCCTTTGACTCCCGCCCATTCCACACGCACATACTGTTCTCCGAGCGAATTGGTGAACTCGGCAATGATGGAGACGACATCACCGTTAGACAGTGTTTTTACGACCGGATAGTAAGGGGATGCCCCCTTGCGCATCGCGATGTCGTTGGCGGCGATCACCGCCCGCTTTCCGACGAGCATAGAAGGCGGTTGGTTGGAAAAGCTGTCCGCACGCGCCCAGCCGGTGACGCCTCCGTACTCGATGCGATACCACGTTTCACCATAGGTGTTTTGAAACTCGTCTATGACTTTCACTTGTTGTCCGGCGGGAATCGACCCAACGACGCGGTAGGAATCCGTCGCTCCTCTCCTTAGCAAAGCGTTATGCTCAGCGACCATGAGTGTCGGTGAGGATGAGGACGGACTTCCATCGGCGGCCAAGGCGGCCGACGGCCACAGCGGGCAAGTCGCCAACAAGACGGAAAGAAGCGTTTTTTTCAAGGATTCGATCCCCCCTTTTTTCTCAAGTTTGCGTTTTCTATACTATCATAGCGAATTTTGCCGTTTTATCCAACCCGAATTCAGTCCTATTATGAGAAAAAATGAAAAGTTTTGTTGAAAAAGAGAGAAAAAAAGCAGAGGACATGAAAAGTTGTGTTCTTTCATCATCATTGCGGCATGATATACGCTGTAAATGGAAAAAGGCGCCCCATTGCTTTTGGGAGCACCTTCTTTGTGATCGTTAATTTTGGCTTTGTGTGGATGGTGAATCGCTGCGCGTGAGGGAGGCGTTGGACGTCTCGAGCGCTTGCCGCAGCGTTTCATTGATTGAGCTGACCGATTGCTCGTCGGGGATGTAGTAGTACACGCCGTTGATCGTTTCGTCGTATCCTTTCAAATGCAAATTTTCTACATCCGCGTTTTTCATTTT
>NZ_MVKA01000033.1:0-49802 GCF_002042905.1 Geobacillus sp. LEMMY01 | reverse complement strand
GTACACATGCGCCGGGGTGACCATGACCAACGGGCTCACGGGCTCCTCGCGGAAGTAGGCCAGGTTCAACCAGTAGTGCCCGGTCGGCTCCACGGCGACGATCACCTCTGACTTCCCGAACGCTTGCATCGCCCCCTGAATCGCTTTATACAGCTGTTGAAACCCCTCTTTCGACTGGAAGATCGGGAACGATTTGCGAAGCACGCGCCCCCGGTCATCCACGAAGCAGGCGTAGTGGGTTCGTTTCGCGATATCAATACCCACGACAAGCGTTTGTTCGGTTACTTGATCAATTTTATAGTTTTGTGTACAATTCATCTGAAGTCCTCCTTGGTATGGTGAGTGATGTGGTTGACACCCCTGCATCATACCAAGAGGGCTTTTTTTGATCAAGTCCCCGGAAAAGCTCCTAACGGGAATGCTCCTTTCATCAGGGCAAGTGGGGCTGTCCGGCTGCCTCGCCGTTGGTGCATGCCGCCCCTTGGCCGAGCGTCAGCTTGAAAAAGCCCTGGAGCGCGAGGAGCGTCCCGACCGCCGCCCGCTCTCGTTCGACCGCCCATTTTTTCTAGGCATTCACACATTTTGGCCGCGTGCATACGATAAGGTGAAACCACGGTTTACCGCATGCGAACCAAGGGGGTTAACGAACATGAAAAAATGGGCCGTATGGTTATGCTCGCTTCTGTTGCTTTTGCCGCTTTCCGCCTGCACGAATGACGGGGGCCAAAGCGGAAAACCGCTCCAAAAAGTGCGGCTCGCCGAAGTGACGCACTCGATTTTTTACGCGCCGCAGTACGTCGCCCTGGCAAAAGGCTTCTTTAAAGAAGAGGGGCTGGATGTCGAATTGACGACGACATGGGGCGGCGACAAAACGATGACAACGCTGCTTTCCGGCGGCGCGGACATCGCCCTTGTCGGCTCGGAAACGTCGATTTACGTGTACAGCCAAGGGACGGCAGACCCGGTCATCAACTTTGCCCAACTGACCCAGACGGACGGAACGTTTCTCGTCTCGCGCAAAAAAATCGGCCACTTTACATGGGAGATGTTGAAAGGAAGCACGTTCCTCGGTCAACGGAAAGGCGGCATGCCGCAAATGGTCGGCGAGTTTGTGCTGAAAAAACACGGCATTGACCCGCACAACGATTTGCATCTCATTCAAAACGTCGATTTCGCCAATATCGCCAACGCCTTTGCGAGCGGCACCGGCGATTTCGTCCAGCTGTTTGAGCCAACCGCGAGCATTTTTGAACAAGAAGGGAAAGGCTATATCGTCGCTTCATTCGGCACCGAATCCGGGCGCGTGCCATACACGTCGTATATGGCGAAACGAAGCTACATGAACGAAAACAAAGACGTGATCGAAAAATTCACGCGCGCGATCTACAAAGCGCAGCAATGGGTCGAATCGCACAGCGCCGCGGACATCGCGAAAGCCATTCAACCGTACTTTAAGGACACGGACTCGGCCATCATCGAAAAAGTGGTCGACCGCTACAAAAGCCAAGGGACCTACGCGACCGATCCGATTTTGGATGAAGAAGAATGGAACAACTTGCAAACCATTATGGCCGAAGCCGGCGAGCTGCCGAAGCGCATCGACCTGAACACGCTTGTCGATTCGTCGTTTGCCAAAAAAGCGATGAACAAGTGACGAAAGCGGGTGAACGGAATGTTTCTTGTCGTCGACCGCCTTTCGCATACGTATTTGACGAAAACGACCGCTGTCACTGCGCTCGATGACGTGTCGCTGTCCGTCGAGAAAGGAGAATTTGTCTCCTTTCTCGGCCCAAGCGGCTGCGGCAAAACGACGCTGTTGTCGATCATCGCCGGGCTGATTGAGCCGACGGAAGGGGCGGTCCACATCGAAGGCCAACCGCTTTGGCCGAGCGGAACGGCCGCGCCGGTGGCGCGGCGCGCGGTCGGCTACATGCTTCAGCAAGACTATTTGTTTCCGTGGAAAACGATCGAAGAAAACATCCTTCTCGGGTTGAAAATCACCAACACGCTGACCGCTGACACTAAAGAACGAGCGCTCGCTCTGCTGGCGGAGATCGGCCTAGCCGGCGTCGAGTCGTATTACCCACGCCAGCTGTCCGGCGGCATGCGCCAGCGTGCGGCGCTTGTGCGCACGTTGGCGACCGACCCGAAGCTGCTTTTGCTTGATGAACCGTTTTCCGCCCTCGACCAGCAGACGAAGCTGAGACTCGAAGAGCTCGTTTGGAACACATTGCGGCAGTACGAAAAAACAGCGGTGCTCGTCACCCATGACATCGAAGAAGCCATCGCCATGAGCGACCGCATTTTCTTGTTTTCGCCGCGCCCCGGCCGCCTTGTGCGGACGTTTGTCATCCCGGATGAACTGCGCTGCCGCCCGCCGCTTGCCGCCCGCCAGCATCCATCGTTTCCGGCGCTCTTTCAATCCATTTGGAAGGAGATGGAGGCCCTTGAATCCGCCCAATGAACGAATCGACACGAAACATGCCCAATACCTCGCCGTCTTGCGCAAAGAACAGCGGATCATCCGCCTTTGGCAGACGGTGCTGCTTGTCGCCTTTTTCGCCGTCTGGGAAGCGGCAAGCCGCTTCCATTGGGTCGATCCCCTTCTATTTAGCTCTCCATCCGCCATCGCCAAGCTGTTTGTCGAAAAAATGAGCGATCACTCTCTATTCGCCCATACATGGGCGACGCTGCTTGAGACCTTGCTCGGCTTTTTCATCGGCACGGCCGGCGGGGCGCTGATTGGCGCGCTTCTTTGGTGGTTTCCGCGTCTGGCGAAGACGCTTGATCCATACTTAGTCATCTTCAACGCCATGCCAAAAGTCGCCCTCGGGCCGATTTTGATCGTCGCTCTCGGACCGGGATTTACGTCCATCATCGCCATGGGCGTCGTCATTTCCATCATCATCACGACGATCGTCGTCTATTCGGCGTTCAAAGAGGTCGATCCGAACTATTTGAAAGTATTGCGGACGTTCGGCGCCACCCGCTACCAATGTTTTAAAGAGGCGGTGCTGCCGGCGTCGTTCCCGGCGATCATTTCGACGTTGAAAGTGAACGTCGGCCTCGCTTGGGTCGGCGTCATCACCGGCGAGTTTCTCGTCTCGAAACAAGGGCTTGGGTATTTGATCATTTACGGCTTCCAAGTGTTCAACTTCACGCTTGTGTTGATGAGCCTGCTCATCGTCGCCTTGCTGTCGACCGTTATGTATCAGCTTGTCGCCTTGATCGAGAAAAAATGGGGAAACCGCCGCTAGCGGGACGCTCGCCGAATGTTGACGGGCGTCTCGTTTCATTCCTGTCGTCCCAATGAGCCGGCATCCGCCGCTTTTGGGAAGCCCATCTTTGGAAGCCGCCGCCGATCGGCGCCCCTTTTCAATCGATCAGCCCCCGCTGCTTCAATTCAGCAAGCGAGAGCGAAAGGACATCGTCTTTCATGATGTAGCTGAACCGATGGTCGGCGCGGATGTCATCCGGCAGCGCCTCAAGCAGCACCGGGCCGTTCGTTTCCAAATACGACCCCCGCTCGACGAGCGCAGCGATGTCGGCAAAATAAATGTTTTTCACGATATCCGGCTCCACTTCATATTGGCCGATATAATCAAGCCGGCCGACGATTCCTCCCGTTTCTTCCATCACTTCGCGGGCCGCGGCTTCCGCCGCCGTTTCCCCTTCTTCCACCTTGCCGCCGGGAAACTCAAGGCCGCGGCGCGGATGATCCGTCAACAGCCATCGCCCGCCATAGCGGCAAATGACCCATACATGCCCGGGGGAGGGGGAAAACGGGTGATCCGCAAAGGCCAGCCGAACGCGATGTCCGTAGTAATCGCGAAATTCATGCATCGGACTCTCCCCTTTCCTCTCCCCATTATACAGAAAAACGCCGCTCGACTCGCGGCGTTTACTCTTCTTTTTCGTCAGGAAGGATGCCGAGCGAGCGGATATGCTCCTTCGCCTCCTCGTTGCCGAGGCGGTAAATCATTTCATAAATTTTCGTCAACGTCCGGTCGTAAGCATCGTTTTCCCGATCATAGTGGTATTGGATGTATGGCACATGGGTGCGCCAAAACGCCTGCCAGTCGGTCGAATAATTTTGGTCGAAATATTCGCGCAGCTGGGTGATTTCCTCATCCGTTGCTTCAATTTGAAAGTCCCACGGTGATGCCGTTTTCAACTGCGAGATTTCTCCGGTTGCCATCGAGACGTAATACGTCTTTTTCCGTTCGTCTGCCACCTTCGTCCACTCCTTTTGCTCTTTTTGCTTAGTGTGGGGCAATCCGGGAAAAATATGCTTATTTTATTTCATCTTTCAACAGCTCGATCGCCTTGCGCAGCACGGACGGAATCGGGACGCCCGCCCGGCCGGCGTTTTCCACAATCGAGATAAACTCATTGGCGATATAGAAAAAAATGATCGCATCGCGGATTACATGCATGTTCCATCCAATGGCCAAATCGACGAGATGCGATGCTGCCACCAGAACGAAAATCAACAGTTTGCGGATGATGCCGCGAAAGCCGACCTGGCTTGACAGCTTGCCTTCGACTGCGCTGGCGGCAATGCCAGTAAGGTAGTCGACAATGACCAAAGCAAGCAAAATCACGATAAATGAGTCCACGCTGCCGACAAACAGCGACAGAAACGAACCGAATAGCGAAACGGCAACCATCGGGATCGGCTTGTTCACGCTCCCCCCTCCTTGAACATAGGATACGCGTAACTATCGTATGCCCGGAGGGGAGAACGCGACGCGGCGCATTCCCTAAAAAATCGCCCTTTTTCGACAAAGAAAGGACAAAGCAAAAGGCCGCCCCCCCGGCCTGAGGACAGCCTCCTCTTCTTATCATCCTAAGAACGATTTCAACATCCAGACGTGTTTTTCCAGGCTCCGGTGAATGCCAAGCAGCATATCCCCTGTCGTTTCATCGTTCACTTCATCCGCCAGCTGCATGCCTTCTTTCAATTCGCCGATCATCGTTTCAAAGTCACTGACAATCGAAGCCACCATTTGTTCGGCCGTTTCCGTCCCGGCCGCTTCTTTGACGGACGCCTGCTCGAGACAGTCTTTCATCGTCGCCACCGGCTTGCCGCCGAGCGCCAACAGCCGCTCGGCGAGAGCATCAATATGAACGGCCGCTTCGTTGTACAGCTGCTCAAACTTCTCGTGCAGCGTGAAAAACTGCGGACCAGTGACATACCAATGGTAGTTGTGCAGCTTCACATACAAAACAGTCCAGTTGGCGATTTGCTTGTTGACAAGATCGATCAGTCGGGTTGCCATCATCTCACTCCTCCTCATGGTTCTCTATACCCAGCTGGCTTGCTGATGAAACAGCGAAAACCTGCCGATGGATAGCTTCCCCCGATTCCAGCGGAAATATGAACGCCCGACCTGCGGGATATGGTATAATAAAAAGAAAAAAGGCGGGCGTCATTATGTACTGGACGTTGGTTGTTTGCCTCATCATTGCCGCTGTCGTTCTCGCTTTAGCGGTCATAACGACTTCCAAAGCGTACACGTACAAGCATACGGTCGATCCGCTTCCAAAAGAGCGCGGCAGCGAACAACAAGCCGTCCCGAAGCAGCCGCAGTAGCGGCGCGGGGCCGGCTTGTGTTCAGCCAAACACTTTTTTCAGCTCGGTTTTCTCTTGAGAAAGCCAAAAGCGCATCAGCTGTTTCGCCGCCTCTAAGTCGTGCAGCTTCGCTTGGCCGCATTGCCGCTCGGTCGCGGCCGGCACTTCCGTCGCGTCGAGCGCGTCCTTCATGGCTTCTTCCAACAAATCAATGATCTCGTCCACGGTCGGCGAGCCGCTCACGACAAGATAAAACCCGGTTTGGCAGCCCATCGGCGAGATGTCGATAATGTCGAAATGATCATATTTCGCCGCATGTTGGCGCAGCGTATACGCCAACAAATGTTCGAGCGTATGAATCGCGGCCGGGTCCATCGCTTCTTTGTTCGGCTGGCAAAAGCGAATGTCAAACTTATTGACGACGCCGTCGCTGCCGACTTTGTGAACGCCGCAATGCCGAACGTACGGCGCCTTGACCGCGCAATGATCCAATTCAAAGCTTTCTACCGGTGAAGGCATATCAATCACTCCTGATTATTTATTCTCTTTTTTATCATAACCAAAACGGGGAACGTCCCGCATCTATTTTGCCTCTCGTTCGGCTTTGCGTCTATGCCTGAAAAACAAGGCTGGGGCGGCGCGCCCCCATTCCGCACGAACGGCATCCGTTTTTCTTGAACAAAAGAACCGTTTGTTCTATTGTAATAATGATGCTAACAGGAAGGAGAAGTCCACATGAGCCAATGGCTGATTTGGTGCATCCGTTTTTACCAGCGCGTTCTCTCTCCGCTCAAGCCGCCGACATGCCGCTTTTATCCGACTTGCTCGAACTATGGCATCGAAGCGATTCGGCGCTTTGGCGCGCTCAAGGGGGGATGGCTGACGGTCAAGCGGATTTTGAAATGCCATCCGTTTCATCCGGGTGGTTTTGATCCCGTTCCTGAACCATCCCAACACCTTAAAAGAAACAAAATAACTTGATAGCCCTTGCCATTTGCTTCATTTTTTTGTATGATCGATCTTGTAAATCGTAATGATTACTATTTTCGAAAAAGGAGGCGCAACAGATGAAAAAAATCCCTGTCACTGTATTAAGCGGTTACTTAGGATCAGGGAAAACGACTTTGCTTCATCATATCTTGCACAATCGGGAAGGAAAAAAAATCGCTGTCATTGTCAACGATATGAGTGAAATCAATATTGATGCCGAACTCGTTCGGCAAAACGGCTTCTTCCGCACCGAAGAAAAGCTCATCCAAATTCAAAATGGCTGTATTTGCTGCACCTTGCGGGAGGATTTAATCAAAGCGGTCGATCAGCTTGTCGAAAACGGGGAGATCGACTATATTGTCATTGAATCTTCCGGAATCAGCGAACCCATTCCAGTTGCGCAAACCTTTACGTATTTGGATGAGGGGCTTGGAATCGATCTATCCCGAAAATGCCGATTGGACACCATGGTGACGGTTGTCGATGCCAACCGTTTTTGGACGGACTTTTCCTCGGGCGAAACCTTGCTTGACCGCCAACAGGCCGTTGATGAAACGGACAGCCGCGAAATTGCTGATTTGCTCATTGAACAAATCGAATTCGCCAATGTCATTGTCGTGAATAAAATCGATCTTGTTTCGCCGGAGGAAGTTCAAAAACTGCAAAAAGTGCTCCAAAAGCTGAATCCGGAAGCCGTCATCATCCCGGCAACTTTCGGACAAGTACCGCTTGATTCCATTTTAAACACCTACTTATTTGATTTTGAAAAAGCGAGCCAATCAGCTGGCTGGATCAAAGAGCTGAATGAAGAACACACACCGGAGACTGAACAATACGGCATCTCTTCCTTTGTTTATCGAAGAAAACGGCCGTTTCATCCGGAACGGTTGATGAATTGGCTTGAAAACTGGCCCACAGAAGTGGTTCGCGCGAAAGGCTTTATTTGGCTTGCCTCTTGGAATGACATGTGCGTTCTCCTATCGCAAGCAGGGACATCGATCTCCATCCAAGCAGCGGGACGATGGATGGCTTCCTATCCGGAAGAGGACATAAAACAGCTGTTGCAAGAAGAGGAAACATGGCGGGAAAAGTGGGATGACACCTACGGCGATCGCTTGACCGAACTCGTGTTGATTGGCATCAATATGAACGCGGATGACATCCAGCGCTCGTTGGACCAATGTTTGCTGACCGATGAGGAGATGAAGGAAGATTGGACGCTGTTCCCCAATCCGTTTCCTTCATTGATTCCTTTAGCCTAAACGGTGATCGATCATTTTCAAATCGTAATGATTACGATATAATAAAAGCGGACATCTTTTTCAAGAAAGGAGTTCAACATGAGAGCAACGTCCATCATTTTGTCTTTCCTTTTGGCGACGAACGCCTTGCTATACGGCTGTCAATCGAAGCCAGAGACAAAAGAGGCCCAAACATCGAACGATCAGTTAACGATTTATACAACCGTCTATCCGCTTGAAGACTTTACGAAAAAAATTGGCGGCGACGCCGTGAACGTCAAAAGCGTTTATCCGCCGGGAGTAGAAGCCCATACGTTCGAACCAACGACCAAAACGGTGCAGCAGATTGCCGATGCGGACGCCTTCATTTACATCGGCCACGGGATGGAACCGTTCGCCGAACAACTGCAGGAAACATTGAAAAATGAGCATGTCCGATTTCTTGTTGCGACAAATGGCATCGAATTGCTTGAATCGAACCATGAACAGGAGCATGCGCATGGGGAAGGGCACAAAGACGAACATGGAGAAAAACATGAGGAAGAACATGGCCATGAACACGGAGACAAAGATCCTCATGTATGGCTTGACCCCATCCGCTCTATTGCGATCGCCGAGAACATTCGCGATTTGCTGATTGAACTGAAACCTGAAAAAAAAGACATGTTTATGCAAAACTTTGAAACGTTAAAGATGAAACTCGAGCGCCTTGACGAGCAATTCCGTTCAACAGTCGAGAAAGCTCCCAAAAAAGAGATGCTCGTTTCCCATCAAGCCTACGGATATTGGGAAGACCGCTACGGAATTAAGCAATTGAGCGTTTCCGGGCTTTCTCCGAGCAACGAACCATCGCAAAAAGAGCTGGCTCAGCTCATCGAAACGGCGAAACAGCATCACATCCGCTATGTCATTTTCGAACAAAATGTCCATCCAAAAACGGCGGAAGTGATCCAGAACGAAATCGGCGCCAAGCCGCTCCGTCTGCATAACTTGGAATCGCTGACCGATGAAGATCGAAAAGCCCACAAAGATTACTTTGCCCTTATGGCCGAGAATCTCCGCGTGCTGCAAAAAGCCCTTCATTGAAATACAACCGCCTGCCTCTTTCGATCGAGGCAGGCGGTTTCGTTTCCCTTCCAGACCATCCTTCCCTAAAATAAGGAATAATCAAAGAAAAAATGGAAAACCATAAGAAAAAAGAAAGGGATGTTGTGAAATGGATGACGTGATCATTGCCCGCAGCTTATTCGGGATGACGATGGCTTTTCATATCATTTTCGCCACACTTGGAGTCGGAATCCCGATCATGATTTTGCTGGCGGAACTTTTATACCAAAAGACAAAAGATCATGATTATGCTGTCATGGCGAAACGCTGGACGAAAGGGTTGGCCGTATTGCTTGGGGTGGCCATTCCGTCAGGCACCATCGCCGGGGTGCAGTTGTCGCTCCTATGGCCGGGCTTTATGGAAGTGATTGGCAAGGTGATGTCCCTCCCGTTTCAAATTGAAATTTACGCCTTTTTTATTGAAGCGTTGTTTATGTCCATTTATGTGTACGCCGCTGACCGCATCTCTCCCTTGATGCGGATTGTGAGTGTGTTTTTTGTCGCTCTTGGCGCCAGCGCTTCCGCCATTTTAATTACCAATGTGCACGCTTTTGAAGGCACGCCGGCGGGATTTCGGATCGAAAACGGCGAAATCGTGGATGTCGACCCATGGGCGGCCTTTTTCAATCCAAGCTTTTTCGTCACGGCCGGACATGTCGTCCTGTCCGCCTATATGACCGGAGCCTTTGTGTTGGCTTCGATCGCCGCTTACCAGCTGTTGCGCGCCGCCCAAAACGAGCAAGTGCGGCGTTTTCACCAAAAAGCGCTCAAGCTCTCGTTGGCGGTCGGCGGCGTATTCTCGCTGTTGACCGCAATCAACGGGCATGAATCGGCCCAACTCCTTCATCAATACCAACCGGAAAAACTAGCGGCGGCCGAAGGGTTGTTTGAAACCCAATCCCATGCTCCGTTAGCCATCGGCGGATTTACCGATGCGGAAACGCAATCCGTAAAGTGGGCCATTGAAATTCCGTGGGCGCTCAGCTTTTTGGCCGGCAACCGTTTCGACACCGTCGTCAAAGGGTTGAACGATTTTCCGAAAGAATGGTGGCCGCCGCTGTTTGTCCATACGCTATTTAACGCCATGGTGGGGATCGGCATGCTGCTATTGTTCCTGTCGGCGGCCGCGTTGATCTGGCAGAAATGGCTGAAGCGGCCTGCCTTTCCGCGCTGGCTCCTATACGGTTTTGTCGCCGCCGGGCCGCTAGCTGTGATCGGCATTGAATGCGGCTGGATTTTTGCCTGCACCGGAAGGCAGCCATGGGTCATTTACCGGATGATGAAAACGGAAGAAGCCGTCACGCAAACAGGAAATTTAGCGGTCTTGTTTGCTTTGTTTGTGGCGATTTACATCCTATTGAGCATCGCCGTGGTGCTCGTGCTTCGCTACTATTTCCGCCGCCATCCGGTGGCGGACGACCTGCGCAAACCGCCCAATGAAGGCACGCTGCCCGTCTAGAAAGGAGAACGATTCATGACCAATGAGCTGATTGCCATTACCGTGCTATGGGGGTTTATTTTCATTTATGCCGTCATGGCGACGATGGACTTCGGCGCCGGTTTTTGGTCGATGGTCTATATCCATCGCGAAAAAGCGAATGCCACCACGATTGCGAACCGCTATTTATCGCCCACCTGGGAGGTGACCAATGTCTTTATCGTCGCGATTGTGGTCGCCTTGTTCAGTTTTTTTCCCGGCGCTGCCTTCCTGCTTGGGACGGTGCTTCTTGTCCCCGGCAGCATCATTTTGATCTTGCTCGCGGTCCGGAGCGCCTTTCTCGTGTTTGCCCACGTCGCCAAAGAATATGAAAAAGCGCTTACCTATATTTCCGGCATAACGGGGATCATCATCCCGGCCCTGCTCATTAGCGTGCTGCCCATTACGCATGGAGAATTCATCGACATCCGCAAGGGCGTCCCGACTCTCAATTTGGAGCGCTTCTTTACAAACCCCCATGCCTATTCCTTCATGGGCTTTGCGATTTCGAGCACGCTGTTTCTATCTTCTCTCTTATTGGCGGATTACTCTCTTGAAGCAGGAGACCGTGAGGCATACCGCCTGTATCGGCGCGACGCTTGGATCACGGGGCCCCTCTCGTTGTTGATGGCGGGATGCATGATGCTGACGATGCGCTACGAAGCCAAATGGCTGTATGACAAGATGATGGAGTATTGGCCGTGGCTGATCGGTTCGGTGGCGATGTTCGCCGCCGCGGGCATCGCCCTCTCCCTGCCGTCTTCTCGGCACCCTCATGTTAGAGGAAGGCCTCGGCTCGCGGTCATCGCGATTGTCATTCAATATTTTCTGGCTAGTTACGCCTATGGAAAAGCCCATCTGCCCTATATGGTGTATCCCGATGTCACGATCGAGTCGGCCTTTACCCATCCGGATACATTCCGGGCGCTGTTTGCCTCCTACATCGTGGGCTTTCTCATTTTGTTTCCCGGCTTCGTCTATTTCTGGCGTTTGTTTATGCACGATAAGCGCTATGTACGGCCAAAATAACAAGGAAAAGGCGCCCCCAAACACGCATGGGGGCACCTTTCTTCATGCCTGCGCCGCTGAACGAAAATCATCTCGTTTTCCTATCACGATTTATCATCCTGAACCGAGAAGACCCCCACTTCCACGCGTGAGCGTCAGGGGGGGGATGAATCGGGATTCGTCATCGATCTTCCTCTTGCTTCAGCAGAACAGAAGGTGTAAAATGGATAGAAACAGAACGCATGTTCCTTGATGTAGGAGGAAAGATCATGCATAAAGCCTATCGCTTTCGGCTGTATCCAACCCAAAAACAAGCGAAGCTCATCAACCAAACGATCGGGTGCTGCCGATTTGTGTACAACCGCTTTTTGTCCGAATGGAATCAGGCGTATGAAACTACCGGAAGAGGACTCGGCTACAACGAGTGCTCCAAGCGGCTGACCGCCTTAAAGCAAACCCTTCCATGGCTGAAGGCGCCCGATTCGACCGCCTTGCAAAACGCACTTCAACAGTTGGCCGAGGCGTTTGACCGATTCTTCGAGGGAACGGCGAACGCTCCCCGCTTCAAAAGCAAAAAACACCCGAATCAATCGTACACCGCCCAGTGCAACTACCCCAAGAACGGACGCCCATCGATCGAAGTAAATGGCCATCGGTTGAAACTCCCGAAACTTGGATGGGTGAAGTTTGCCAAAAGCCGTGAGGTGGAAGGCCGCATTCTCTCCGCCACGATTCGTCGAAACCGGGCGGGGAAGTATTTCGTCTCCATTCTCGTGGAAACGGACATTCCCCCATTGCCCCAAACCGACAAGAAAGTGGGCGTCGATTTGGGATTGAAACATATGGTGGTTCTTTCCACAGGCGAAAAGATCGAACACCCCCAGTATTGGCGCCGATACGAAGAAAAGCTCGCTTACTGGCAACGGGTGATGGCCCGCCGGAAGCCGGGCGGTTCGAACTGGCGGAAAGCCCGCTTGAAGGTGGCCAAGCTTCATGAAAAAATCGCCAACTGCCGGAACGATTTCCTGCACAAATGGTCCACCCGGCTCATCCGCGAAAACCAAGTGGTGTGCGTGGAGGACTTGCCTATAAAGAACATGCAAAAGAACCGCAAGCTGGCCAAGAGCATTTCCGATTCCGCGTGGGGGCGATTGCTTAACATGCTCGAGTATAAAGCGAAATGGTACGGGCGGACGGTGGTCCGTGTCGGCCGCACGTTTCCATCGAGCCAATTGTGCTCGTGCTGCGGGCATCGGCAGGTCGAGGTGAAATCGCTTGGCATCCGCAAGTGGGTGTGCCCAACCTGCGGAGCCGAACATGACCGGGACGAGAACGCCGCTCGGAATATTTTGCAGGAAGGGCTTCGTTTGCTGTCTTTGTAGGGCAGCACAACCGTGGGACGCACGGGGATGGCTTGGTGAACAGCCTGCCGTGGGGCGGGTGTTCCCAAGAATCTCCCACCTCTAAGTGTACGCGTAGGTGGGAGAGCGTTCAATGCAGCGAGCGGACATAGGCCGCAATTGCCGCAATTTCTCCCGGCGTCAATGTTTGCACTTCTTTCGTCCGATGGCGCCGGATTGCTTCCTCGATCGTTTTCGCGCTGCCGTCATGCAAATACGGAGCCGTCGCCCATACGCCGCGCAGCGTCGGCGTATCCCACTGCTTGGGCGTCCGCGGGTTTGTGAACCGGGCGCGGGCGTCGCCTTTGGAGGCGCGGTCCTTCGGATTGGCCGTGCCGATATCGTGCAAGTAGGCGGTATTGGCAGTCGTCAATTTCCCGTCCGGCCCGACCGCCTTGACGCTGTCGGTGAAATACTCGCCCCCATGGCAGCTTAAGCAATTCCCTTTCCCGTTAAACAGCCGCTCCCCTTCCTTCGCTTCCGCCGTCAAGCTGCCGTCCGCCTTTCGATACGGGCTTTTCGGCACGGGGAACGAACGCGGGTCGTTCAAGTAGGCGAGAATGGCGTCAAACATATGCTGGACGTTCGGCGGCAGCGGCTTGGACGGGTCGATCGCCGTCATGCCCCCCATCTCGCCTTGCACGGTATGAATGTAGTCGGTAAAATCGTCGCGCGACCCATCCCACATAAACAGCCCGGTTTTCGTCGCCAAAATATTGCTCGGCACGTTGCGCGGCCCTTTCGCCGTCATGAGCGTCAAGCCGTTGATGTCGCCGTCGCTATGGCACGAAGCGCAGCTCATCCAATTGTTCCCTGTGATGTTGATGGCAAACTCGTCGCTGTTGGCGCTGTAAAAGATCGTTTTTCCTTCACGCACGAGCGGGGAGAGCGAATCTTTCGCAATGAGGCGGATCGTGCCGCTCTCCTGCTTCGCTTTCGCATATGGGCTTTTTCCTCCCGTTTTGATCACAGCCAAATCATGGCTCATGGCGTTGTGGGCGTAAAGCGTTTGGCCATCCGGCGAAATCGCGATCCCGCGCGGATTGTTGCCGTGGATGCGGCGCAAAATTTGCGTCGCCTTGCCGCCGCGGCGCAAGTCAAAGACGACGAGGTCCTCGCTTCCGGACATGACCGCGTACGCTTTGCCGCCGTCCGGGGAAAACGCCACATCGTACGGATTCGAGACGATGATCGTCTCGTTATGGACATCGGTGACGTTGATCGCGTCAAACAGCTCTTTCCGCTCGCTTGTCAATTCGACATCTTTCATTGTATCGATGACCGAAATGGCTGGAAAGACCGTTTCCTCAAACTGGATCGGCGTATCGATGTTCGTCAATAAGTGTGGAATGTACGCTTTTTTGCCGTCCGGGGTGATGACGATTTGCTCAAGCGTATTCGGGATGCCTTGGCTCTTTTTTCGATCGGCTTTGTCCGGCGACGGGGCAAGGGCGATTTCCTTGACCGCCCGCCGCTTCGCTGTGTCAATCACGGTAATTTTGGCCGCCAAATATTGCGTCACGTACAGCTTCCTTCCGTCCGCTGTCAACACCAGCGCCCGCGGCCGATCGCCCGCTTTGATGTCTTTGATCCGTTTTCCGCTGCCAGCGTCAAACACCGAGACCGTGCCCGAGCGGTAGTTGGCCACATATACTTCCGTCCCATCCGGACTTGTGACGATGCCAAACGGCTCGATCCCCGTTTTCCAACGGTCGACGACTTTCCGCTTGTCAAGCGACACGACGTCCACTTCGTCATCATACATGCAGGAAACATACAGCGTCCGTCCATCCGGGCTGAGCGCCAGCTGGCGCGGTTCGCGGCCGACCGGAATTTCCGCTTCCTTCGTTTTTGTTTTCGCGTTGACGATCGTCACCGTATCCACATCGATGTTGGCGGTGTAGACATAGCGCCCATCGCTGCTTACGGCGATGTTGTCGCCGTGCGCCGGAGCGTGTCTGACCACTTTCGGCTGCTCATGCCATCCCCTTTCGTCCTGACAGCCGGCCAACAGCGCGGCGATCGCCGCGGCGAACCACCATGTTCGCATTTCAATATTCCCCCGTTTTTTCACGAAAATGATAACCATCCTCAATTTTACAAAGAAAAGCGGCGAATCTCAATCGTATTCGCCGCTTTCTTTCTGTTATTTGTTGCCGGATCCAACGTTGACCTTGACCGTCCGCAACACCGGCGCGACGCCGTATGGGCCGCCGGCCGCCTGCACTTGCGACACATGGTCGCGGTCGGTGTTGCCAAGTTTTTTTCCTTTCACATACACATCGCCCGTATCCCAGAATTCGCTTGCCTGCATGCCTTCATCGAGCGTCGGGCCGTCGACGATCCGGTCGTAAAAGTCGACGTAGCGGGAGATGATCGTCTCGCGCTCGAGCGCTTTGGCCGTCTCATCCGCTTGGTCGTTGTTTAAATTTTGCAGCGCCACGCGGAACACCCCCGACAAAGCGCCGGCCAGCCACGGGGTGTACTTGTCCTCTTTTTCTCCCGTATGGTACACGTGCCATTTTTCATCCCAAAAATGGCGGTCCATCGCCTCATACACGCGGCGCGCCGCATCGCGGTACGCTTCATCTTTCGTCGCCAAAAACGCCGCCGTCAGCCCGCGGATCGCGCCAAGCTGGGCAAGAAGCGTCGGCTCGTCCTGATCAGGCCCTTAGCCGATCGTATAGCCGTTGGCGACAAGCCCGTCTTTTCGCATCAAGTTGTGCATGATAAAGTCCGCTTGCCGGCGGATGAGCTCGAGCGCCCGCTTTCCTTCCAGCGTGCCGAGCCCTTTGGCGCTCTCTCCGCTCGCATAGCCGACCGGCATCCCGTCGATCGCCCGTTCAAAGATGCGGAGCGCTTCCATTGTATAACCGGCTTGGAACGTATCGACCCGATTTCCTTGCGTTTGCCCGTCATGTTCCGTCACAAACGCGCCCGCTTTTTCATTGAAATGCATGGCATCGATGTTGCGGAACACTTGCAGCAGCACGTCACGGTTGACGGAATACGGGTCGTCGGCAGCGCGGTCGTTGGACGGATCGGCGTCCACATTTTCCTTCGCCGCTTTTGGGAACGGGTTTCCGTCAAACACGGCTAAAAACGCGGGGTTTTGGTTTTTGTTTTCCGGCCGCTGGTCGATCATGCCGAAAAACTCGGCGGCGGGCCAAAGCATGAGCCATTGATCCTCAAGCAAGCTGCGGGGATCTTTGACGACCAACTTCGCCGCATCCGGCGCCAGCTCGCTGTCTCCTTCAGCCACTTCCACCGCATGCGGCAAATAGACGAATCCGCCGCTTGGGTTGTAGCGGCTGCCGGCTGCCTTCGTCAACGCCTGTTGCTTCGCATCATAAAATAAATGGTCACGGATAAAAGCCAGCTTGTTCCATATTTGTTCGGTCAAAATCATCCCTTGCATCCCATCGGCGGAGCTGACGCCAAGCGCCACCGTCCCGCTTTGGTCGTCGTTCGGCGTTTTCGCTTCGACTTCTTCGTCGCTATCTTTTTGATGAAAGCCGCCTAAAAAGTCGCCGGCCCAAAGCGCCTGCTTCAAGAAGACGCCGCCATAAGCCGATGGCGTGAGCACTTTGTCCATTTTCCCCCGATCCCAGCGAAGCGATTGGAAATCGACTTGATAAACGGGAACGTATGTACCGTCGTCATTTTCGGCATAAACATCCGTGTCGACTTTTTGCGCATAGTGCGGGTCGCCGCCGGCGTACTCAATGAAGGTCGGAAACATGTTGCGGAAAATTTCCTCGCGCGGATAGCCGACGCTGTCCGCGAGCTCATAAAATCGGTCGGCAAGCGCTTTATCGGCCCGTTTATGCAGCTGTTCGGCCCGTTGCTTGGCAATCGGCCCGTGAATCAAATGAAGGCCAAGCCCCGATTTTTCCGTCACTTCATACATCGCCTCTTCGGAGTATTCATATGACTCGATTCCCGCCGTATAATCAAATTTCGTCGGCTCATCCGGCTTTCTTGGGTCGAGCGTGTCCAAATCGAGCCCGAGCCCTTCCGCCAGCGGCTCTCCGGACAGCTCAAACTCGGAATAGGCAAACATATTGCCGGCCGTATCAAAATGATCGTCCGCCACCGGCACGTGCAGGCGCGGCGCTTCGGATGGACGGGCATTGTCTTTCTCCTGGCCGGCCGCACAGCCGGATGCCAGCAGCAGCGACGCCACCGCCGAAGTAGCCATCACTTTCCAAGGCATGCGTTTCATCGCTTGCTCCTCCAATTTAAAAAATAACGATTTTCATTCTCACTATACTCATTATACGCCGCCTATGCCCCTCGTTCAAGCAGGAATCCACTCAATGCGGCGTCCGCCCGTCCATAAAAAACAGCATTCCAGTTCGTTCGGACAAAGTCCGATCGCTTCCCGGCATAAGGACGACGCAGTTTCTTTGCATCGCCGAATGGCTTCCTCTTCATCACACCATAGCAGCACACGAACCCGGTCGCGGTAAACGATGTACAAGTCGATCAGCTCCTCGGCTTCCCCCTCATTCCTGCTCTCTCCGTCAGCAAGCAACAACGGTTTGCATGCTGCCTCTTCCATCGAACCGAAAAACTGCAGCAAATGATCCGTCACCTTGGCCAACACAAGGCCGTAATGCAACGGCGTCGGAAACATCGACAAAGAAAGGAGCGAACGATGCATGTCAATCAGCCGCAGCAAGTAAAACGGCGACCGCAGCGAAGGAGCGGTTTCACAATACGCTTGAATGACGCAGCGGAGAAACCGGCGCAACGCATACGGCCAGACGTCCAACGTCTCGTGATGGATAGACACCATGGCTCGCCTCCTTTTTGTTCATTCATGTTTTTCCAACTGCTCCAATACGGCGTTTATTGAGCTCCATGACCGTTTCGCAAAATAAATGGGCTTGTCTTTGCTTTTCGCCTTCTCTTTCACTTTCCTCGCCAAGTTATGGTTGACGTAATCGATCATGACCAATATGGCGTCGACATGCTCCGGAATGTCGCGTTTCACCATATTCACTTTCCGTCCATTGAGATGAATGATTTCCCGGAATCCGGAACGCTCCAATTTATCGGTAATATGGCCTAAATGATCGGCTCCGACAACAAGCAGTGATGCCATCACGAAAGCCTCCTTTGCTCGCTTTTTTCTTCTTTTATTTTAATTGAGAATGATTTTCTATGTCAATGATAATGAGAGAAGTTTTCATCTAATGTTATTCCGAAAGAAACCTCCCTCCTCAAAACGTGAAGGAGATTCAGTGCTCTTGAACACTCTCCCACCTACGCAAATGCGTAGAGGTGGGAGATTCTTGGGAACACCCTCCCCACGGCAGGCTGCCAGCCAAGCCATCCCCGTGCGTCCCACGGTTTGGCCGTCTTACGAAGACAGCCAATGAAGTCCTTCTTTCAACAGATTTTGGGCGGCATTGGGGAACATCCATGATGGAAGACGCCGATTCATCCCCACTTTCGCTGATCGCATGGAAGTGAGAGTCTTCTCGGTTAGAGATGGATAAAATGCCTGCGAATGCGTCAAACTATAGACGCGGGCGATTTCATCACGACAAGGGGGATGACCATGGCGAAAGACGTTCTTTGCGAAGTGCGCAACTGCCATTATTGGGCGGAAGGAAATCGCTGCAGCGCTGAAGCCATTTACGTGGTCAGCCATGCAGGAAAAATGGCGTCCGATTCAACGGAAACAGACTGCAAAACGTTTGTTCCGTCCCATGAAGCATAACGCGAGACCAACGAGGCGCTGCCCGGCCGATCGGGCGGCGCTTGCATCGTTCAAGGGGGATGACGATGGACAAACGCGCCAGCCTCATTCAAGCGCTGCAAACGGAAATGAAGCGGGCCGCTTTGGGAACATACCCGGCTTGCATCGACTCCTTCGCCCATTTGTGGGATTATGAGTTCGGTTCGTTTGACCAGCTGCCGCCCGAGATTGCGCGGCTTATCGCCGATCGGGCCGCTGAACTCGGGTGGATGGACGACTTTTAACGACAGCAGCCAAAAAGCAGGAGGTTGTCTTAAAAGGTTGTTTTCCCTCTACCGAGGCACAACATATGGTCTCTTGAGCGTGTTTCGGCGTATATACAGCATGAGAAAAGGTGTCCCATGTTTTGGGACACCTTCTGCTTTTTCGACTTTCGGAATGGGCGTTTTCAGCGCCGTCAAAACGTTTGCTCCGTTTTTGGAATGAGTCTTTTCAGTTCGCGGCGCAGCAGTTTTTGCGCGGCGTTGCGCGGCAGTTCATTGACGAAATAAATGCGGGCCGGCACTTTATATTTCGCCAGCCGCTCGCGGCAAAACGCGCGAAGGGCCGCTTCGTCTGGCGACGCTCCGCGTTTCAGGCGGACGAACGCATACGGCACTTGCCCCCACGTTTCATCCTCGACGCCCGTCACCCCGGCTTCTTCCACATCGGGATGCGACAGCAGCACCGCCTCCACCTCAGCGGGATAGACGTTTTCGCCGCCGGAAATGATCAAGTCAGAACGGCGGTCAAGGACATACAAAAATCCATCTTCATCGACATAGCCCATATCCCCCGTATAGAACCAGCCGCCGCGGATCGCTTGTGCCGTCGCTTCCGGGCGATGCAAGTATCCTTTTGTCACATTCGGTCCTTTGACGACAATTTCTCCCGCTTCATGAGGCCGCGCCGGTTGGCCGTCTTTTAGGATGCAAAGCTCAGCCGGAAAGAGCGGCTTGCCGGCCGAACCGAGCTTCGTCAAACTGTATTCCGGCGCGAGCGTCGCGATTTGCGACGCCGTTTCCGTCATCCCGTACGTCTGGTACACCGGGATGCCTTTTTCTTTGCACGCCTCAAGCAGCGGGCGCGGCGCCGGCCCGCCCCCTAGCAGCATGCAGCGGAACGTATCGGGGTAGCGAGCTTCCCCCAGCTCGGCCACCATCCGCTGAAGCATAGCGGCCACGACAGACATGATCGTCACTTCGCCGCGCATGATCCATTCATTTGCCTCTTTCGGGTCAAACGAGGTTTGCAACCGCAACGGCATGCCGTAAATGACGCTGCGCATGGCGATCGACAGGCCGCTGATATGAAAGAGCGGCACGGCGGCCAGCCAGCAGTCGCGCTCATGCAAGCCTAAATTGAGCGCCGAACCGACCGCGCTCCACCAATGGTTGCCGTACGTTTGCAAGACGCCTTTCGGAGTGCCGGTCGTCCCGGACGTATACATGATCGTGGCGACTTCCTCCAAATCGCACGTTTCTTTTAATGAAACGTCCGCTTTCGGCAGCGCGGCAACCGCGCCCACGGTCAGAACGCGTCCGTCGCCGCCGAGGCGTCCGGCCAGCTCCTCATCAGCAACAACAAGGCTCGCTCCGCTGTCGTCAAGCTGCCAGCCGAGCTCATAGGACGTGAGGCGCACGTTTTGCAGCAAGACGCGGGCGCCGAGAAAAAACAACGCATGGATGATCTCGATCATCTCGATGCGATTTTTCATCAGCAAGGCGACAATGTCGCCTTCCTTGACGCCTGCTTGAGCGAGGCGCCGCGCCCAGGCGGCAGCAGCTTCATACAGTTCGGCAAACGTTTTTGTCCGCCGCCCGTCGCTCACGGCGATTCGCTCCGGGGTTAAAAACGCCCGCTGCTTCAGCCAGTTTGGCATCGTTGTCATCTAGCGTTCCTCCTTTCTTGCCACCCTCCTCCGCCGACGGTCAGCGCAAGGATTCCTCCCTTCGGAAAAGCGACAAAAAGCAGCTTGACGCGCCATCAAGCTGCTTCTTCGTTCTCATCACGGGAAGCGCGGGAATTGGCTGAAGTCCGGCTTCCGTTTTTCCTTGAACGCCCGCATTCCTTCCTTCGCCTCTTCGGTCGTGTAGAAAAGAAGCGTCGCGTCGCCGGCGAGCTGCTGGATGCCAGCCAAGCCGTCGGAGTCGGCGTTGAACGCCGCTTTTAAGAAGCGAATGGCCGTCGGGCTTTTTTCCAGAATTTCTTGCGCCCATTTGACCGTTTCTTCTTCGAGCTGCTCAAGCGGCACGACTTTGTTGACCAGCCCCATCTCGAGCGCTTCTTGCGCCGTGTACTGACGGCATAAATACCAAATTTCCCGCGCCTTTTTATGGCCGACGATGCGCGCCAAATAACCGGCGCCATAGCCGCCGTCAAAGCTGCCGACTTTTGGTCCGGTTTGGCCGAAGATGGCGTTGTCCGCGGCGATCGTCAAATCGCACACGACATGGAGCACATGCCCGCCGCCGATGGCGTAGCCGGCGACCATCGCAATGACCGGCTTCGGAATGACGCGGATGAGCCGCTGCAAATCAAGCACATTGAGGCGCGGAATTTCATCCTCGCCGACATAGCCGCCATGGCCGCGCACTTTTTGGTCCCCGCCCGAGCAAAACGCCTTGCCGCCGGCGCCGGTCAAAATGATGACGCCGATATTCGCATCGTCGCGCGCTTTCGTAAACGCATCGATCATCTCGTTCACCGTTTTCGGCCGAAACGCGTTATGTACTTCCGGACGGTTGATCGTAATTTTGGCGATGCCGTTGTACGTTTCGTAAATAATGTCCTCATAGTCGTACTGCTTCACCCATTCAAACGGCATTTATACTTCCCCCTTTGTCATGAATTCACTTACTATTTTAGCAAAAATGCCGGGCTGTTCCACGTGAATTGCATGTCCGGCTTCTTTCACGCAGACAAGTTCGCTGTTGGGCAGCCGTTCGTGCATTTGGGCGGCGATGCGGCAAAACTTCTCATCGCGCTCCCCGCAAACAAGGAGCACAGGCACGTCAAGTTCGCCAAGCCGTCCCCAAAACGACGGCTGCACGCCGGTCCCCATCCCGCGCAAACTGTTGGCAAGCCCCGTTGCCGTATGGCGGAGCCGCTCGCGGCGAACAGCCGCCTGTACTGGCGCCGGAAGCGTCCGCTGGGTGGAAAAAAGTGGAAGTTGCTCCCAATCATCGACGAAAGCACGGACGCCTTCCGTTTCGATCTTTCGCGCCAACGCCTCATCCGCTTCCCGCCGCGCGCGCCGCTCCTCCTCCGTCTTCAAGCCGGGCGAACTGCTTTCAAGCACTAAGCGGCGAACGCGGCGCGGATGCCAAACGGCGAACGCCAACGCGAGCCGGCCGCCCATCGAGTAGCCGAGCACGTTCACTTGTTCGACGCCCCATTCGTCAAGGAGCGCCGCCAAGTCAGCCGCCGCGTGTTCGATCCGATACCGTCGGGCGTTCTTTGGCGCCTCGGTCCGCCCATGGCCCAACAAGTCGACGGCCATCACACGGAAGTCCGGCCAAAACGGGGCGAGCGGCCGCCACGTGTCCGCGCTGCCCGTAAACCCGTGAAGCAACAGAAGCGGCTCTCCTTCTCCGTATTGTTCCACATGGTAACGAACCCCATTCGCCATCATGGTTATGCCATTCCTCTTCATTCGAGACATTTCGCGATTTCCCGGGCAACCTCATTCCACAACAATCGATGCATTCGGACATTTTCCGCGCGCGACGTGCGCACTTCAATGACATGAAGCCCGCCTGACGACAGCGATTCCGCCACATCGCGGCGGAACTCCGCCCAATTTTGCGGCACCGTATGGCGGCCGCCGTACATCTCGACGGCGTGGGCGAACGACAAATCCGTCGGCGTGCCAAACAGCGTTTCAAACGGCCCTTTATGGCGCGCCTGCGGCAAAAACGAGAAAATGCCGCCGCCGTTGTTGTTCAACAAAACAATGGTGGCCGACAACGAATGCATTTTCGCCGCCAACAAGCCATTTAAATCGTGGTAAAACGACAAGTCGCCGATCACCAGCACAAGCGGCTGCCCTGCAAGGCTTGCGCCCAAGGCGCTCGAGACGACTCCGTCAATGCCGTTGGCGCCGCGGTTGGCCAAAACGCGAAGCGGCTTGTCCGTCGCAAAGAGAAACGTATCCGCATCGCGAATCGGCATGCTGTTGCCGACAAACAACGCCGCGCCAGCCGGAAGCAAATCGATGAGCTCGGTGAACACTTTCCCTTCAAACCATTCTTCTTCCGGCAGATGGCTCTTGAGCGTTGAGCGGGCGATCGCGTTCATCTCCCGCCACGCCGCCGACCACGCGCTTTCGCTTGCCTTCGGTTCGGCGATTTCAAGCAGCTGGCGGCAAAGAAGCACCTCATCGCTTTGGACAAAGCCATCCGCCGACAAGGTCGGGTCGCGCCATCCGCCCTCATCAACGACGATTTGACGGATCGCGCGATGGCGCTTCAGCCATAAAAAGAGCGGCTTCGACACCGGCATGGCGCCGAAACGAAGCACCACATCCGGAACAAGCTTGGAAGCTGCCGCTTCATCTTTTAAAATGGCGTCATAGCTGTCCAGCACGTACGTTTTGTCATGCGTGCCGGCGCGCAGTTGGGAAAGCGGATCGGCAAGAATCGGAAAATCAAGCGCCCGCGCCAGCTCTGTCACGGCCTCGGCAAACTCGGGGCGCTCAAGGGGACCGCAGACGATCAAACCGCGTTCGGTCGCCGATAGCTGCTCATACAGCGCCGATACGCTCTCTTGCGGCAGCGCCGGGCGGCCATGCCACACTTGCGGCGCTCGCGAAACGGACCGCACCCGCTCCCAAACCGCCTCATCGATATGCGGGACAAGCGGCTCGCGAAACGGCGCGTTCACATGCACGGGGCCGGCTGGCGCACCCGCGGCTGTTTCCACCGCTCTTGCCGCCATCGTCCGCGCGTATCGCAGCATATCGTCCGCCTCTTCCGGCAGCGCCAAGTCGACAAACCACTTGGCGTAGCGTCCATATAAGTGCAGCTGATCAATCGCTTGCGGCGCCCCGACATCGCGCAGTTCATGCGGCCGGTCGGCCGTCCACACAACGAGCGGTACGCGCGAATAGTACGCCTCGACGACCGCGGGCCAATAGTTGGCCGCCGCCGTTCCCGATGTGCACACTAACACGACCGGCCGCTGTTTTGCCTTCGCCAAGCCGAGGGCAAAAAACGCGGCGGATCGCTCGTCAATCTGCATATAAAGGCGAAGGCCGCTATGGGCCGCCATGGCCATCGCAAGCGGCGTCGAGCGCGAACCGGGGCTGATCACCGCTTCCGTCACCCCGGCCTGCGCCAACCCGTCCACCAATGCCGCTACATAAACAGACAAGGCATCAGCCATCGTTCATCACTCCCAACGCCGATAACATCAGGGCCATTTTCACATTCGTCTCCTCATATTCGCCGTTTGGGTCGGAATCGGCGACAATGCCGCAGCCGGCAAAAAGCACGGCTTCATTCCCGGCGAGCAAAGCCGAGCGAATGGCGACCGCCCACTCCCCGTCTCCCTCGCTGTCCACCCAGCCGATCGGCGCCGCATACCATCCGCGGTCAAGCGGCTCAAGGGCGCGGATCGCCTCAAGCGCCCGATCGCGCGGCGTTCCGCCGAGCGCGGGTGTCGGATGCATCATTTCCACTAAACGGAGCACCGAGCGCTCGCGGCAGCCATGGCCGATGACCGGGGTGCATAAATGTTGGATATGCGGCAGCTTGAGAAGCTGCGGCGCGGGCGGCATCTCGACCGTCTCGCAGACGGAAGAAAACAAGCGGCCGATCATTTGCACGACAAACTGATGTTCTTCGTTGTTTTTTCGATCTGCCCGCAGCCAAGCGCCAAGACGCTCATCTTCCTCCATAGCGGCCCCGCGGCGCACCGATCCGGCGAGGCAAACCGACCGGCACATCTTCCCTTCTTTTTGGACAAGCTGCTCAGGGGAAGCCCCGATAAAACAGCGGCCGTCCTGTTCAAACGCAAAAATGTAAGCAAACGGCTGCTGTTCGCGAAGCCGCCGAAGCACAGCCGCGGCATCCACCGTTTTGGCAAACGCCAAGCGCCGAGCGCGGGCGAGCACCACCTTGTCCAACGCACCCGCCCGAATCGAGGCGATCGCTTCGCGAACAGCCGCCAGCCAGCGTTCTTTCTCTTCTTCCTCGTCCGAAACAAGGCGCGGAAGCCGCTCCGGAGCGGCCATGGGGGCGCCGATCCGCTCAAGCAAACGCCCGATTCGCTCCCAGTCCCGTCCTCTTTTGTCCGTTGGGACGGTGACAGTCAACGTCGTTTTGCCGTTTCTTACGGCAAGAAGCGCGACTGGCGCCACGAGCTTCCCGGCCGGAAAGCCGCGCCAAATGTCGGTGCGCGGCCGATAGGGGTCAAACGAAAACCCGCCAAACAATAACGGCGGCGCATCTGCCTCGCCATACCGCTCCATCTGCTCCCCCCATCGCCGGCGCTCCATTTCCACATCATGAAACCGGCCGTCGGCCTTCTCGGTTTCGATCGCATAAACGGAGCCGAGGCCGACCAATATCGTGCCTCCACTTCGATCCGACCAAAAAAACCGTTCGCGGAAGCCGCATGACGGCCCTTGCATAAAAAAAGAAACCGGATCAATGCTTTCCCACGGTTCCGTCCAGCTGACAAACGGCCGCGCCGCATTCACCGCCAATCTATGCAATTGTTGCTGCAGGTGATGTCGAAATCCAATCGCCACGTTCCTCACGCTTTCTGTCGTAAAATTCCCCCTCCATCCCCACTTCCTATTATAATATAATAGGAAATCATTTATCTATCGGGAAGGGTTGACATGCTTTCAACGTTTTCCTACACTTATTTTGGATGTAAACGGATGACATTTTCACGGAATATAAAGGGGAATGAATATGCAACCATTAACACATATGGACCATCGCCCGCCGGCACGCCGCGACTGGCGCGTCTTTTGGCGGCTGACGCGCCCGCATACGCTGACGGCGGCATTTGTGCCCGTATGCGTCGGCACGGTGCTGGCGCTCGGCGAAACATCGATCGATTGGCTGCTGTTTGCCGCTATGATGGTCGCCTCTTTGTTGATTCAGGCGGCAACGAACATGTTTAATGAATACTACGATTATCAGCGCGGCCTCGATTCACCGGAGTCGGTCGGCATCGGCGGCGCCATCGTCCGCGATGGCCTCAAGCCGAAAACGGTGCTGACGTTGGCGTTTGGCTGCTTTGGAGCGGCCATGCTCATCGGCGTTTACATTTGCGCAGAAAGCAGTTGGTGGCTCGCTGTTGTCGGAACGATTTGCATGGCGGCCGGCTATTTCTACACTGGGGGGCCGGTTCCGATCGCCTATACGCCGTTTGGCGAACTGGCGGCTGGGTTTTTTATGGGCTTTGTCATCATTTTGATTTCATTTTTCATCCAAACGGGCCATATCAGCGGCGGCGCCGTGCTCACCGCCATTCCGGTCGCGATTTTAGTCGGCGCCATTTTGCTCGCCAACAATATTCGCGACTTGGACGGCGACCGCGAAAAAGGGAGAAAGACGCTCGCTATTTTGATTGGCCGCGATTGGGCCATCCGCCTGCTCGCTGCCATGTTCGCCGTTGCCTTTCTTTGGACTGGGGCGCTTGCTGCGTTTCACATCGTTCCGCCTTGGGCGCTGCTTGCGCTGTTGAGCATCCCGAAAGCGGTTGCGGCGACGCGCGGATTTATCGGCAAGATCAAGCCGATGGAAATGATGCCGGCTATGAAAGCAACGGCGCAAACGAATACGCAGTTCGGCTTCTTGCTCGCCGCTGGCTTGCTCATTGCCCATTGGCTGTAACACGGTCAAAATGACCGTGTTTTTTTTTTTTTGATTTTCGCCCATACTACATCATATAGACGCTACTGCAAAGGAAGGGATTGCGACTGATGCTGAAGAACGAACAGCTTGCCGCCCTCCGCTCAAGGCTGCTCGAAATGAAACGGGAGACGGAAGACCGGCTGAAGCAAAACGACCATTTCGGCATGATCCGCAGCCACGCCCACGATGCGGTCGGCGAGCTAGCGAGCTATGACAACCATCCAGCCGATGACGCAACAGAGCTGTATGAGCGGGAAAAAGATCTCGCCTTGCAGGAGCATGCCGAGCGCGAACTTCGCGAGATTGAACGGGCGCTTGGCGCCATCGCCGACGGCACGTACGGAACGTGCCGCATATGCGGCCGGCCGATCCCATACGAACGGCTCGAGGCGCTGCCGACAACGCTCTACTGCCGCGAGCACAGCCCGGATCAAACGGTGTCGCAAAAGCGGCCGCTTGAAGAGGGCGTGCTTATGCCGCCGTTTGGCAAATTCGATTTTGACGACCGCGATGAGTCGGTCGCTTATGACGCGGAAGATGCATGGCAGGAAGTGGCCCGCTACGGCACATCCGACACCCCTTCGGACCTTGGCAAAAACGTCGATTTCTACGGCGAAGTGTACGCCGAGTCGGAAGAGAACGTCGGCTATGTCGAAGACTTGGAAAATTTCGCGGCCGTCGATTTGCATGGCAGACACGTACGTGTGTACCCGACGCGGGAGCATGAGCTGCTGGAAAACATATTGGATGACGAAGGCATCATGTCGAACATCGGCGATTTGCCGGCGTATGAAAAAGATCCGTATACATCGAAAGACAGTTACCGCCGTTATGACGAAAGACCGTCCCAGCAAAGCTTCGGAGAAACGACTCCGTGAAAAAGACCATCCGCAAGATAGTCTTTTTTTGAAACGGGCCGATGCCGTTGTCCGTAGTACAGAGCAGAACGTCATATGATCCTAATGGAGGCGAAATGATGAACGCACATGAGATCGATTACCGGCTGTACGGCGATGACATGCAGTTTGTCGAAATCGAGCTCGACCCATACGAAAGCGTGGTCGCTGAAGCGGGCGGGATGATGATGATGGATGACGGCATCGTCATGGAAACCGTATTTGGCGACGGCTCTTCCGCCGGAAAAGGGCTGCTCAGCCGTCTTGTCGGCGCGGGGAAGCGGCTGCTGACGGGCGAAAGTTTGTTCATGACCGTGTTTACAAACCAAGGAAGCGGAAAGCGCCGCGTCGCCTTCGCGGCTCCGTATCCGGGAAAGATCATTCCGGTTGACCTCAACGAATTCGGTGGAAAACTCATTTGCCAAAAAGACTCCTTTTTGTGTGCGGCAAAAGGCGTCTCCGTCGGCATTGAGTTTCAGCGCAAGCTCGGTGCCGGCTTTTTCGGCGGCGAAGGGTTTATTATGCAAAAGCTCGAAGGAGACGGACTCGCCTTTTTGCACGCCGGCGGAACGATCCACCGCCGCGACTTGCAGCCGGGGGAAACGTTGCGCATTGACACCGGCTGCCTTGTCGCCATGACGAAAGACGTCGACTATGATATTGAATATGTCGGCAACATCAAAACCGCCTTTTTCGGCGGCGAAGGATTGTTTTTGGCAACGGTAACCGGCCCGGGAGCGGTGTGGGTGCAGTCGCTTCCGTTCAGCCGGCTCGCTGACCGTGTGCTCGCCGCCGCCCCGAGCGCCGGCGGACGGTCGGTCGGCGAAGGCAGCATCGGCGACTGGCTCGACGGCGACGACTAAGCGAGAAAGGGCGCTCCGGCCAAACGGAACGCCCTTTTGCTTTTATGCCTCCTCCCTCGAAATTACCCAAAATGGGTAGAATTATGACATTCGACATCGGGAGATTTTCATCCTTCCGATGGCGCCGAATTTCTTCGTCTCGGATTCGCCGCAATCAAACCGGAGCGCATCCTTTCCGAAGCAAGATGATGGCCATACACAACACTGATTCCTATTCGCCAACAGAAGGCTTCATTCCTTGAATGCTTCATCTATATTTTTAGACAAATTCCAACAACAGCTGTTTCCGACTGTCGAAATTTCATTTGCACACAGTCAAATTTCTATATTATAATATATGTAAATTGATAATTATTATAAAGAAAAGAGGTGCATTATGTCTCCAACACTGTACGATTTCCACCACCTCCCACACGTCAAAAGGCAAAGTGAATCGAAAAAAGCGCTTTGGGTGACGCTTTTGTTGACCGTGTTTTTCACCGCCGTCGAAATCATTGGCGGACTGATTTCCAACTCACTCGCCCTCTTGTCCGATTCGGCCCATATGGCATCCGATGTATTGGCGCTTGGCTTAAGCATGGTCGCCCTCTATATGGCGACGCGCCCGCCGAACCGCCGGTTTACGTTCGGCTTTTTGCGGTTTGAAATCATCACATCGTTTTTGAACGGGCTGACGTTAGCGGTCATTGCTCTGTGGATTTTATGGGAAGGCATTCAGCGGTTTCTCCATCCTGAACCGATCAACTTTCGTCTCATGCTCGGGATCGCAGCGATCGGCCTCGTCGTCAACTTGACGTTGACCATCGTCTTAAGCCGGAGCACGAAAGAGGAAGACAACTTGAACGTTCAGAGCGCCCTTTGGCATTTCATCGGCGACTTGATCAGCTCGATCGGCGTCATCGTTTCAGCGCTGCTCATTTATTTCACCGGCTGGACAGTGTTCGACCCGATCATCAGCTTAGTGATCGCCTCCATCATTTTCACGGGCGGGGCGAAAATTATGCGCGAATCGTATCTCATCTTAATGGAAGCCGTGCCGGAGCAATTCGACCTCGAACAAATCCGCGCCGACATCCTAAAGATCGAAGGGATCGAAGACGTGCATGATATGCATTTATGGGCCATCTCGACCGACCATTACTCACTGTCGGCTCATGTGTTTGTCAACGAACGCATCCAGCCGCTTTGCGTCATCTTGGCGGTGAATGAAATGTTGAAGGAAAAATACGGAATCGAGCACGCCACCATCCAGGTCGAGCACGCCATGCTCCACGACCATGGCAGCTATGGCAAGGCATTTTTGGAGAAAAAGAAACAGTCATAATAATAACGGCCGCCTATGGCTAAGCAGCATAGGACGGCCTCTCTTCTTTTTTATTATTCATGGTGCAAAACATGAGGCAAAGCAGACAATGCCTATTGCCGCTGCAACTCATACTTCTCTTCCCGCATCGTCCCGTGCTGTTCATACCGGATATGCCATAACAGCGCTTTTTCCAATACATGTGGTGTGTGGCCGCCGCGATCCAACGCCTCGGCAAAATAATCGCGCAGCTGCGGACGGTAGTCGGGATGAGCGCAATGTTCAATAATGAGCGGCGCTCGTTCGACAGGAGCCAGCCCGCGCAAATCGGCGTATCCATACTCCGTGATGATGACATCAACATCATGCTCGGTATGGTCGACATGCGATACGAACGGAACGATGCTCGAAATCGCCCCATGTTCGGCACTGGATTTCGTCACAAAAATCGTGAGGCGCGCATGACGGGCAAAGTCACCCGAACCGCCGATGCCGTTCATCATATGCGTGCCGCGAACGTGCGTCGAGTTTACATTCCCGTAAATGTCCGCTTCCAGCGCCGTATTGATCGAAATAAGACCGAGTCGGCGAATAATTTCTGGATGATTGGAAATCTCTTGTGGTCGCAAAATCAATTTGCCCCGATAGGCGTCCAAATTCGTATACACTTGTTTCATCTTGCTTTCTGATAATGTCATCGAACAGCCGGAAGCAAACCGTACCTTCCCCGCATCGATCAAATCAAACATGGCATCTTGCAACACTTCTGAATAAACTTCCAAATCATAAAATTCAGAATACAACAAGCCGTAAAGAACTGCATTCGCGACCGAACCGATTCCGGCCTGAATCGGCGCCAACCGTTCAGTCAATCTTCCTGCCGCCACCTCTTTACGGAGAAAATCAATTAAATGGTTGGCAATCGCCGACGTTTCTTCATCAGGAGGTGCAATCGTCGATGGAGAATCCATTTGGTTTGTAATGACAATGCCGGCAATTTTATCGATATCTACCGGAATGCCAATCATCCCTATGCGATCATCGACTTTCGTCAGTGGAATAGGGCTGCGCTCCCCTTGCTTCCCGACTTCATAAATGTCATGGAACCCGTAAAGCGCTTTCGGTTGAGCCATGTTTAATTCGATGATCACCTGTCTTGCTTTCTCGACAAAAATGGATGAATTACCGACAGAAGTCGTTGGAATGATCAGTCCGTCTTCAGTGATCGAAACCGCTTCCACAATTGCGTAATCGATCGGTTTCAATGCGTCAGAACGGACAAGTTCCGCCGTATGCGACAAATGCTGGTCGATAAATAGCAGTTCCCTTTCGTTAATTTTACGGCGCATCGTGGCATCAGCTTGAAACGGCAAACGTTTATGGATAATGCCCGCTTCAGCCATCAGTTTGTCGATATCTGAGCCAAGCGAAGCTCCTGTATAGACGTCAACTTTCAACGGCTGTTGTTTCGCTCTCTCAATGAGCGCCGTCGGCACCGCTTTTGCATCCCCCGCACGGGTAAAACCGCTCAACCCAAGCGTCATGCCGTCGTTGATCCACGAGGCAGCCGTTTCCGCCGTCACGATCCGCTCCCTTAACGCACGATGGCCGATCCGTTCGAAAATGCATGGTTCCAAAGCGATTTCCCCCTTTTGTTTTTTCCTCATTATAGCGGCTAACGGGAGGAAAATCATTCGAATTGGAGTAAAAGGGCTTTCTTTTGCACTTAAGCAGCATTTTCATTGCATAAAGCAGAAAATAATCTGCCCTGTGCCGTTGCTCCTTAGGCTAAAACCGAGATATTCGCTGCATAAAACAAAAACCGCCTATATCGGCGGTTTTGTCAAAAGCCGAGCAATCTCCGGAAATGGCTGGCATACGTTTGGCTGACAGGCACTTTTGAACCGTCTTTCATCACTAGCAAAAACGTCGAATGGGAATCCGGATGAATTTCGGCAATATAATCGACATTGACAATATACGACCGATGGCAACGGATGAACCGGTCACTTGGAAGGGAAAATTCCAATTCGGTTAAATTATATTTATGGTAGCCTCCGACATGCACGGCTTTGACAAACGTTTTTCGGTTTTGCGCCTCCAAATAGACAATGGTTTCAAAAGGAATCGGAATCCAGCGATCCATCGTCCGTATCGTCAAATACGACATTGTCAGAAGCGGCTTTTTCGGCCATACCGCCGTCACGCATCCTTTCGGCACTCCGTCTTCCAAAATTGGAACCGACACCCCGAAATACGGAACGCCAAACACCCGGCTGTCCTTTTGCTCCTCAATCTTCCGGCGAATCACTAACGCTTTGTATGTGACCGAATCCGGTTTAATTTCATCGCCTGGACGGATTTTCAAATCGATTTGCCTGCTCGGCTGGTAGTAAATGTACCTCCGATCATCGGAAATAACGAGCGATGCTTCGACCGGAAACAATTCGTTAACAACTTGGCTGATTGCTGAAACAAGCAGTGAATCCATATGCCCCACCTCTTGCAAACCATTCCACATCTTTATTTTCAGCCGCCACGGCACGTTTGTCAAACGAGAAATCCCTTGATCGCGCTTGAAAAGAAGGAATTAAAAGAGAGCACCATGAAACATATAAGGGGGGACCATTGCAAATAACAAAGAGGTGTCGCTAATGGAAATGGATATGGCTTTATCCTTTTTAGGCGTTGCCATTTTGCTGACGATCGCCCCCGGCCCGGACATCTTGTTCGTCATCGCCCAAAGCCTATCCCAAGGCAAATGGGCCGGCATCACCACCGCGCTTGGGCTTTGCACGGGGCTTGTCGTCCATATCAGCGCAGCGACGCTTGGCATCTCGGCTGTCATTTACCAGTCGGCTTTGACCTTTGCCGTCGTCAAATACGCCGGCGCCGCTTATTTGCTGTACTTGGCATGGCAAGCGTTGAAAGAAAAAGACGCCAGCTTGGCGTTTGGCCAGCAGGAGCCAATGGCCTATTTCTCTTTGTACAAAAAAGGCATTTTCATGAACGTGCTCAACCCGAAAGTGTCGCTGTTCTTTCTGGCATTGCTGCCGCAGTTCGTCAATCAGTCAGCGGGCCATGTGCCGCGGCAAATGCTGCTATTAGGCGCCATCTTTCTCGTTCAAGCGCTCGCCGTCTTCACCCTTGTGAGCATCGGCGCGGAAAAACTGCGCCACCTGTTGCTGTCGAACAAACGAATCGCCAAGCGGATCAATCGGCTAAAAGGCGCCCTGTTCGCCCTAATCGGCATTCAAATCGCCTTCAGCGAGCGTTCGTAGCGGCGCGCGGCGAGGAGCAGCCGCTCCTTTCTGCGAGCGGCCCGCAACACCTCTTTTCCGCTCATATCCACAAAAGCGCCGCGCCTCCTAGGAGAAGCAACGGCAGAAACAACAGCACATCGAGACCAAATGACAAAAGATTGGCAATTTCAACCAACATGGCGGCCTTTCTCTCGCAGGCCGCCATCCGTTTGTATTGTTCCCGCTGCGGCTTCATGAGCCTGACGCCAAGCGGCAACAACCTCATTCCCTCCCGCCATTCCCGTGTCGCTTGCTTCATCCCATTCCAACCGCACCAGCATGCGCAAAAACTCTTTTTTCAGCTCAATTCTCTCACTTTCAGTATACATCATTTTGCTAAGGAAGGGAAACTCTACCTGTTTGCCACAGCGGATGTCATTTCGCCAGTTTTGTTTGCGCAGTTCCTCGTCGTTCCGTTGATGATGCCGGCCAATCTCAAAGCACAAACAACCCGATACATGTTTTTTAACTTTTTTGATCAAGCGTGTTGATTAACCATTAAAAACCAGTTGACATCGCTCTATTCCTAGCTTTTCTGCCGTAGTCGGCTAAGCTAGCTTGCCGACTGGGATTATTACCATGCCCTCCTCGAACAATGAACGCTTTGCGGGCAAATGTAATTTGCCCGCCGGCGTTCTTGTTCGAGGGAAGAGACAGAAAAGCTTGTGTTCAGCCATATGATTCTGTGTTTTTTAGTAAAATAATGGATAATCAACACTCGTGGCAAACCAATATGCAAGCCCATTGAACAGCGAGCGGGAGGGAATAGTCTGCCCCTCCCGCTCGCCTGTACTCGCTAAAGTAGTGCGGCTCAAATTTCCGGGCAGACATCGAGCGTTGCTTCACGTGAAACAAAGGAAATTCAAGCATGACGCGGCATTTTCCATGTGTACCGTTTGGCCGCTCGTCTACATTTTTTCTTACTCATCCTCGTCAACTACCCCCACTTAAAGCCCAGCGGCTTTTGAAGTGGGGGCTTGCAACTCCCTAGAAGTACAAATGGCTGTGAACCTCCCTATAAAAGAACATACATTCCCAACTATTTTTATCATTTCCCGACAGAAGACTCCCACTTCCAATTTGTGCAGGGCTCAGCCCAAAAATAAGTGGGAGATGAATGTCGGAAAGTCTAGCCTAAATCGCTGAATAACACGAACAAACGTTCCATATTGTTCTTGTACGTTGTTCTACGAAAACTGAAGATAGGGGGTTGTGACGGGAAATTCGTCTGTCGCGTAAAATCCTCAACGTTCGATCATCCCACACTCACTGAAGGCCGAAAACCCAGCGAAAAGTAGAGAGTGTGGCTTGTTCAGCGTACAAGATATGAAACGTTTTTTACCGTTGGAACGACGGGCAGGGCCTGCTAAAAAACTGGTGAATACACTGGTGTTCGCAGGAATCTCCACCTTCCAATTTCGTTAGACATGAAGGTGGAAGTAGTTCAATGATCACACGTTTTCAATAAACTTATGTCTCTATCGTTGTTCTAGAATGACTTCCCTACATACAATCGTTGCCCAAGGAGTTTTGTAATCAAATGTATAAATGTTCATGCGATGCCAACCGGAAGCATCTTGCTGGCCACTTTCCGCCCTTTTAACGGATACAATAGTGAACCAGCTGTCGATGTTTCGCACGCTTTCAGGAAGGTGAAACAACTCCTTAGGCATATGGAATTCCGCCTTCAAGCAATGCTGAAACACGAGGGTCAATTCTCTTGTTTCCCGTTTGCCTTCCTGTATATCCCAATAATAATCCAGACGAATCGATAAATCACGTAAATGGTTGACCCATCTTACATCGGTGACAATGCTGTCGGTAAAATCAAAAGTGTTCTCAATTTCGTCAATGCCGCGGGCAAGGATCAATGGACTCTCCCACTTTCTCATTTTCGTGCTAAATTTAACGACTCTGTTGTTGAGGGCATTGCAAAGCGCATAATAAGTGCGTAAAAACAAAATCTTTGGAGCCGGATGGAGTCGTGTTGTATTTCGTGTAAATGATATAGCTCGCTTTATTCGTCGTTACTTCATAAATTTGACGGTTGCCATTTTCCTTTTCAAACAGCGCCGGCGCCAGCCCGCCGTTGACCAACGCAGAAAGCAGCGCTCCATAATAAGTAATCCGCTTTGCAAATCGTTGCCATCCCGTGTCTCCTCCCTTTGTCATAGATAGAAAGATTTAGTTAATTTGATTGTATCAACTTTTGTAAAACATTACTGTCGAATTTTGTCAACCTGTCAAAAATACAAAAAGAGCGGCGCGATGCTGCTCCCTTTCTTGGGCTGGTATTATCAAAAGTTTATCCTCCACACTCACAGTTTTTCGTTGAATTTCAGCGGTTTGAATAAAAAAAGCACGAGTGTTGATTATCCATTATTTTACTAAAAAACACAGAATCATATGGCTGAACACAAGCTTTTCTGCCTCTTCCCTCGAACAAGAACGCCGGAGGGTGTCCCAAAAGTAACGGGACACCCTTTCTGATCACCATATATACACGAAAAACGCCCTAACAAAACTATATATTGTATCTTGCGTGAAGAAGGACAATCTTTTGGGTCAGCCCCAAAGCGTTCATTGTTCGAGGAGGGCATGCGACAGCATGCCCAGTCGGCAAGCGAACCGCTTGCCGACTACGGCAGAAAAGCTAGGAACAGAGCCTTCTCATCTGGTTTTTATTGGTTAATCAACACGCCTGTAAAAAAAGCTTGCCACCCCTGTTGTTTTCGGCCATCATTGAGGTAACCACACACTCAATACACCCAAAAACACAATGGAGTGGCAAGCTTGTTACTTCAATGATGAACTGATTTGCTTCAATCGATCAAGACCAAGTAGAGTGTTCATAGAACTTTTGGCTCTCCCTCGCGCCCCTATTCCCTTTCATCTAGTCCTTAAGCAAGCTATGAACTTCTTCTTCCGAAAGATCGACCAACCGAGCAATTTCTTCCGCCGTCATTCCTTTGCGCGCCATGTTGCAGACGAGCCGCTTCATTCCTTGTTTCATCCCTTGTTTTATTCCCTGCTTCATGCCTTCTTTCATCCCTTGTTGGATCCCTTCTTCCAGCCCTTCTTTCCGTCCTTTTTGTTCATACGAAATCAACAGCTCCAGCACTTTCTCTTTTTCTTTCGTTTCCATCGCCTTCACCTCGCTTCGCAGTTGTTGCTCTTCCTCCTCCGACAACTTCACATACGTTTCAAAAAAGCCCAAGAGCAGCCGCTGCCTCGCTTCATCCAGCTCCAATCGCACCAACATGCGCAAAAACTCTTTTTTCAACTCGACTTTCTCACTTTCAGTATACCCCATTTTGCTGAGGAGGGCAGCCGCAATCGGATTGTCATGCCGAATATAATCCCGCCAATGTTTCTTGCGCAGCTCCACCGGGAAAAAGCGGAACTGCAGCACCTCGCCAAAGGGAAACTCAATCGAAAACACGGACGGTTCATCACGGAGGGCGTCATAGCTGAAGACGGCAATGGGAACAATGCGGATGCGGTATTTTTCAAACAAACGGCTGAAATAGAGGAACATGTGCTCCGAAAACGACGGCTGCACATAGCTTTGGTTTTCCATATGAACGATGATCAACCCGTCTTCCCCTTTCAGCTTCGTCTCGACCAACAGATCGACGCGGTATTTTTCTCCTATGGTCACATCGGTGAACAGTTCTTCGGACAAAAAGGACAAATGGCGGAAATCGATATGCTCGTGCATGTCGTGGAAAAAGAGGAGGAGAAACTGATCGACTGTCGGGCGACCGAACAACGCCGCTTCCAGAGGGGGGGTGTTCGGTCTTCCGTCACGCCAAGGCGTGACGAAGGCAAGCCTGTGGCTTGCCTCCGACAGACGAAAAAATAGACACGCAACTTTTTCGTCAAGGATATGGTAAACTTTTTCATTGCATCTATCCTGAAAATACCCGAATTCTAAAATGTGCAAAATATAGAGGGGCATTTTCATCCTTCCGTTGGTGACGAATTTTTCCGTCATGGGAGTCTATATAGATGGATTGACCAAAATTTTAATTTGATTTTTATCCTTTGTTAGTGCTTCAAAACCTTCTGATACGATTTCATCTAAACTGATAATTTTGGCAACTAGATCCAAAGCTTTTATTTGACCGTTCGCAATTAGTTGAATGACTCGTAGGAAAATGTTACGATACGCAATAATGCTTGTCATTTGTCTTTCTGTCAAAATAAGATTGTTCAACGGAATAGTTCCTGTCTTTTTTCCTAAATGCTGATATCTTCCATTCCCTCTAACAGCTCATCTACGATTTATAATGTGAATAGGTGTACCAAGAACTGCTTCTGCTGTTTCCATCGCTATCTCTCCCAGTGTTGGGTGGGCATGAACCGTTACAGCGATATCTTCCGCCGTCATCCCCGCTTCAATGACAACCCCCAGCTCTGCAATCATGTCTGAGGCGTTTGGACCAACAACTTGCGCCCCGATGACAACGTTGTCTTCTTTACGAACGACAAGCTTCATAAAACCGTCCGCTTCATCTAAAACAAGAGCTCGACCGTTAGCTGCAAAAGGGAATGTCGCTGTCATTACATCAATTCCCATTTCTTCCGCTTGCCATTCAAAATAACCGACAGATGCACACTCCGGATCCGAAAAGACAACCATCGGCATAGCTAGATAGCTGATTTGCGAATGAAAACCTGCAATCGCTTCAGCAGCTATTTTTCCTTCATAAGAAGCTTTATGAGCAAGAGGAGGCCCCTGTACGACATCGCCGATAGCGTAAATATTCGGTACGCTCGTCCGACATTGTTTGTTTACTTCAATAAACCCGTGATCGGTCGTTTTCACACCTATTTTCTCTATACCCATTTTGTCCGTATTCGGGCGCCGGCCTACTGCGATAAGAACGTAGTCAGCAACAACTTTTTTTACTTCTCCTTTTACTTCAACTGTCACTGTCACACCATCTTCACACTCTTCAATCTCTTTGGCAAGAGCATTGACAAAAATATCAACGCCTTTTTTCTTCAATCGCTGTTTAACAATCGCGCTCATTTGTTTTTCGAATCCCGGTAAAATTTCATCTGCGCTTTCTACAATGATTACTTTCGTTCCGAAGTTCGCATATGCCGTCCCTAATTCCGTACCAATATAACCGCCACCGATCACCACAAGCGATTTCGGGATTTCCGGCAAGTTCAAAGCGCCAGTGGAATCAATAACACGCTTCGAAAATGGAAAATTAGGCAGTTCAACTGGCCTCGAGCCTGTTGCAATAATCGCGTTTTGAAATTCATATGTTTGTACATGGTTTTCTGCCATAATACGCACCGTGTTCGCATCCACAAAATATGCTTCGCCATAGACAATTTCGACGTTATTCCCTTTCAACAGTCCCTCAACACCATCGGTCAATTTTTTTACAATGCTGGTTTTCCATTCTTGGACTTTTGAAAAGTCAACCGTGACATTTTCCGCTTTAATCCCCATTTTTTCAGAATGTTTTGCCATCACATAACGATGACTTGCCGAAATAAGGGCCTTGGATGGAATACATCCTACGTTTAAGCATGCTCCACCAAGTTTTCCCTTTTCTACAATCGTTACTTTTTGACCTAATTGCGCGGCTCGGATGGCTGCTACATATCCCCCCGGACCTGCTCCAACAATAAGTGTTTCCGTTGCAATTGCAAAATCACTAGTTATCATTTCGCTACTCTCCCATCTCCTATTTCCTCATCCAACGGCTTCATTCTCAACGCCATATCTCATGCCATGCCGCCAAAAATTATGAGTACAATAATTTATATGGATTCTCTAAATAATGTTTAATCATGCCAAGAAACTGACTTGCAGGCGCTCCGTCGATCACTTGATGGTCAAATGTTAAGCTTAACGGTAATTTTTTTCTCTTTTGAACAGTGTCTTCTACAAAAACAGGAACATCGTCAGCTGTTCCCACTCCAAGAATTCCTATTTCTGGAGGATTCAGCACTGGTGTAAAAAATTCAACACCGTAAGCTCCTAAACTTGTAATCGTGAACGTCGAACCTGTCATTTCTTCACTGCTTAATGCTCCCTCCCTTGCCCTGGTACTTAATTCCTTAATTTTTTGCGAAATTTCTTTTAAAGAAAGCTTCTCCGCATAGCGGATGACTGGAACAACGAGGCCGTTTTCCACTGCAACGGCAATTCCTAAATGAACAGAATCATACGTATAAATACGTCCGTCTTGATAAAGACTGTTCATTTGCTTATGTGTTCGCAGTGATAAAATCACTGCGCGAGCAATAAAATCAGTAATCGTGAATTTTATCGTTGACTCATCGCGCAATTCATTTTTAATATTTTCATTCACTTCCATTAATTTTGTAATATCTGCTTTCATATGAATGGTCAGCTGAGCTGTCTGATGAAGGCTTGCAAACATTCTTGTTGCAATGACTTTCCGCATACCTGTTATCGGTTTTACCGTAACGTCTTTTTGTTCTATTGCCATCTCACTTATTTGTCCCGACATTTTTTTCTTAAGGTTTATACTTTCTGATGTGTTGATGGCTTCCTTATTTATTTGTGTAAACCTTTGCTCCTCGCTTTCTAGTTGTGAAGACGCCTGTCTAGTTTGAATAGCCTTTTCTACATCTGCTCTCGTAATTCTCCCTTTTGGTCCTGAACCTGAAACACGACGCAAATCTATTCCCGCTTCATGTGCTAATTTTCGAGCAGCAGGAGAAACCCGTAACATAGTTTCGGATATTGCCTCGATTTCCTCTTTCATACCGATTGCTACCGATTCACGGTCAGCTTCCTTCAAAACTTCACCTTCTTGTCCGATGTAACCAATCACTTTCCCTACTTCCGCTGTTTCATCTTGTTGAACAATAATTTCTAATAATACTCCGTCTTGCGGCGCTTCGATATCCTTTTCGATTTTGTCAGAACTAATGACGACGATCGATTCTCCCTTTTTCACTGGATCTCCCTTTTTCTTCAGCCACTCTACCACCGTTCCCTCTTCCATGCTCATTCCTAGCTTTGGCATAATAATCTCAACGGCCACGTTTTCTCTCCCCCTTTTTCAAATAAATGCAATGCAAAGAACGCGTGTTGCCGCGTACAACCAAGGCAACACGCTCTATCATTTATACTGGCACAATCGTTTCGTCTCCTATAATTTCCGCCGCAGCACGCAGTACCTTCTCCGGCGTCGGCAAGTAAAGATCCTCTAATGCCGGTGAAAATGGCACAGGGCAATGCGGAGCAGTAATCCTTTTAATAGGCGCGTCCAAATAGTCAAACCCTTTGTCTGCTACAAGAGCCGAAATATCAGCAGCGACACTGCAGCGAGGATTCGCCTCGTCAACAACAATGAGCCGTCCTGTCTTCGCTACAGACGACAGAATCGTGTTCTCATCAAGCGGGGACAATGTCCGTGGATCAATTACTTCTGCTTCAACGCCTCTTTCCTGCAATATCGCTGCCGCCTTCAAGGCGGTATGCACTTGCTTGCCGATAGCGACAATCGTTAAATCATCGCCTTGTCTTTTAATATCCGCTATTCCGAATGGGATCGTATAAAACCCTTCTTCCACTTCTCCTTTCATGTTATAGAGCGTTTTATCTTCAAAAAAGATGACAGGATCATCATCAAAAATCGAAGCAAGCAAAAGACCCTTAGCGTCGGCAGGAGTGGAAGGAACGACAACTTTCAACCCTGGAATGTGGGTAAAAAGGGCGTACAAACTTTGCGAGTGCTGCGCCGCCGCCCGAAATCCAGCGCCATGCATCGTCCGAATCGTTAATGGCACTTTCGCTTTTCCGCCGAACATATAGCGAAGTTTGGCCGCTTGGTTCATTACTTCATCTAAGCAGCTGCCGATAAAATCGTTAAACATCAACTCCGCAATCGGTCTTAAACCCGTTGCCGCCGCAGTAACCGCCGCTCCAATGTACCCGGCCTCGGCAATCGGCGTATCTAATACGCGTTCCCTGCCGAATTCCTGCACGAGCCCTTTCGTGACTCCCATGACCCCTCCCCAAGCTTCGTCGTCTTGTAAATGATCGACTGTTGCGCCTCCCGCAACATCTTCGCCCAACAAAATGACATGTTCATCTTTTCTCATGGCTAGTCTCATCGCTTCGTTCAGCGCCGCTGAGAAAGAAATCGTTCTCGCCATTCTGTTTCCCTCCTAAACCGTTTCTGTTTTAATAAGAAACATAGACATCCCGCAACAAATCTTCTTCCGTCGGAAACGGGCTGTTTTCGGCAAACTCCACTGCTTTTTCAATCGCTTTGGCGACGATTTGTTCGATCTCTGCGAGCTCTTGTTCAGAACATAACTGATTGACAAGGAGATACTCGCGAAACTTCACAATGGCATCCAACTCTTGCAAATGTTTTTGCTTCTCTTCCAATGACTTATATGTTTGTGCATCTCCCTCAAAATGCCCATAGTTTCGATATGTTTTGCATTCGATCAAGGTCGGCCCCTCGCCGTTGCGAGCTCGTTCAATGGCTCTTTTTGCCGCCTCGTATACAGCGATGACATCCTTGCCATCGACAACTTCCCCCGGAATGTTGTATGCCGCAGCACGGTCGGCAATGTTTCGGCAACTGGATGCATATTCAAACGGAGTCGACTCCGCATATCCATTGTTCTCGGCTACAAAGATGACCGGCAATTTCCAAATGGCCGCCAAATTAATTCCTTCATGGAAGGTGCCATGGTTGTTTGCCCCGTCTCCAAAGAAGCAAACGGCGACAGAGCCTGTTTTCTTTAGTTTTGCCGTCAGTCCAGCTCCGACAGCGAGAGGAAATCCTCCGCCGACGATGCCATTCGCGCCAAGCATCCCCTTGGAAACGTCAGCGATATGCATCGATCCCCCTTTTCCTTTGCACAACCCCGTCGCTTTCCCATAAATTTCAGCCATCATTCCGTTGACATCACATTCTTTAGCGATGCAATGTCCGTGTCCGCGATGGGTGCTCGTAATGTAGTCCTTTTCCGTCAAATGGGCGCAAACCCCTACCGCCACGGCCTCCTCCCCCGCATATAAATGAACGAAACCAGGCAGCACTCCCCTGCTGAAAATTTCATGCACCTTGTCCTCAAATTGGCGAATTTCCTGCATTTTCTGATACATCCATTTAGCCTTTTCTTTCGTAAGAACGATGGATTGTGATCGAGCAACAGCCATACAGAAACCTCCCTTTGTTTTAAGTAGTTTCGTTATTTATCTAAAGCAAACTCCATGCCAACAAAAAAGCGCTTACACCCCCTTGTTGTAAGCGCTTTCTTAAATGCTTCATATCCCTCTTTTTTACCCCTTTGCATCAATCTGTGTCATTTTGTTTTATTTCAAATCAATTTGTACTTTTTCAGCTTGCGGTAGCACGTGCTGCGAGAAATGCCTAATAGCTCCGCCATCTTGCTAATATTTCCTTTCGTCTCTTCAAGCATGTTCATCATTTGTTCTTTTTCCACCTGCTCCCGATAGGTAAGCTCGCCTCTTCCCTTCTCGTCGTTCTTCAACGCTACAAGCATTGACTTTATTTCAGAAATCGGGGGGACTGCCTCTCCATACTCAATTCTCATTCGTTCCAACACATTAAATAATTCCCTGATGTTCCCAGGCCAATAATAGTCCATCAATAAGTTCATCACTGAATTAGGCAAACAAACATTCCAACCGTTTTTTCGGCAATAGTAGTCAACAAAAAACGGGATATCCTCTTTCCGCTCCCTTAACGCTGGGAGCTTGATCGGATATACATGCAAACGATAAAACAGATCTTCTCGCAACTTCCCTTTCTTTACCAACTCATACAAATCGCGGTGTGTGGCTGTGATGACCCGAACATCAACAGAAATCGGTTTGGTTCCGCCAATTGGCACGACTTCTCTTTCTTGCAACACTCTTAACAAAGCTACTTGCATTTCTAGTGGAATTTCACCGATCTCGTCTAGGAAAAGCGTTCCACCGTGAGCTTGGACAAATTTTCCCATATACCCTGTCCGCTTTGCGCCAGTAAACGCCCCTTCCACATACCCAAACAATTCGCTCCCGATGAGCTCTTTCGGAACCGCTCCGCAATTGACGGCGACAAATGGGCCATCCTTCCGCAGGCTGTTTTGATGAATCGCCCGAGCAATCAACTCTTTTCCCGTCCCTGTTTCTCCTGCAAGATAAACCGTTGCATCCGTTTTAGCGACTTTGGAGCAACTTCTTAACACAGCAGCAAAAGACGGACTTGTTCCAATCACCCCGTCAAAGCGGAATGATGGCAGGGAGCAAGAAAAAGCCTCCTCGTCTTGTGCTTTTTGCAAAGTTACTTTATAGCCGATAAGATGACCGTAAACTGAAGAAAAAATGGGAACTTTGGAGAAGACTTTCCACGTTCGTTGGCAAAATTGTTGCAACGGCTGGTCGATGGTGCTGGAACAGAATGAACGCAAGCGATGATTGGCCCACACAATGTTCTCTTGATCATCACATACAACTGAGTAAGAAGCCGAATCTTCCATTTGAAAACCGTGGCGGAAAAGTTCCAATAGATTTTCTTTCTGTTGGATTCGCAGTTGCTGCTCAATGGTGTAGGAGGCGGCGACAATCGTAGCAAGTACATAGTCTTGAGCGTCGGACAAACCGTGATAGATTGGGTAGGACATATCAATGATACCAAGAAACTCTTTGTTTTCATCGTAAATCGGAGCCGCGGAACAAACCCATTGTTGGGAAGCAACTGCATAGTGATCGAGTCCGACAACCGCAATCGGTTCTCTCGTCCTTAAGGCTGTACCAATGGCATTCGTCCCAACTTCCTCCTCCGTCCATTTGACTCCCTCTAAAAAATTGATTTCTTTCGCCTTTTTCATCGCCTGTTGATGTCCTTTAGCCCACAACACATACCCTTCTTTATCGATAAAGAGAAAAATCGCAGGAATTTCTTGAAATAATTGTTGCAGCTTCTCCAAAATCGGAACACCACAACGGAGCAACCTTTGATTTCTTTCCCTTCTTTCCATCAATAAACGGCCAGTCAAAAACATTTTCCCTTTCCCATCATAAGGATCCACGTTTTTCTGGCGGCAAAGATACCACGACTCTTCAATTCTTTTGCTTATTCTCGCTTGATCTAACGTTCCCTCTTGGACAAACCGGCGCCAAATTTCCCGCTTCGATGGGTCAATCACATTCATCGTCATCCCCCCGGCATATCGTTTCTCATCTTCTCCAAAAACTCGTATACCCCGCCTTATCGTGAATATGAAATTCAACGATCTTCTGAAGCAGCTCATAAATCAACAGGTTGAGTCCATTTCATGCGAAGCAAGCACACCGAAGAGCTGTAACCCGCTTGAGCGATATCAGCGCCAAACTGTCTCATTGCCTTTTTCAGCGTGCTGAAGAAAAGCACTCCAAAAAGAGGAGGCAATATCAAAACCACAGTATCTTTTATATGCTTCAATGAACTGCTCCCACTTAGCTTTGCTTGAAGTGGGAGCTTCTCAGTTCCACGACGAAAGCAGCCTTTCGTCTCCCTGAGCGTAACTTCAGGTCGTCCCAACCCTAGGCATCCGACGATTCGGAGTTCTTTCGCGCCTTGGATATTTTACGCATGGAAGGCTTTGCTTGGTTTTCGCATTGGATTTTCTCCATGCAACCCCATATGTCCAGTTCACAAAGAACATGATACACATTTATTTTATCATGTTATCATGCATTTTGGCGGACGCCAACCGACATTCATCTCCCGCTTATCAACTGATTGGGGCCAAAGCGAAATTTATTTCTCCATGACAAAAATGTGCTTTTCGGCACACCTAGCTCACTTGCCCCTTTCCGAAGGAACAACATCTCGAATCACACAAAGTTCGTACATAATTTCTTTCAGCGGTTTACCGTACTTTTTTCATCATTTCTTGATAATCTTTATTCGACATCATCATGATCACCACCTCCTCTTCTTAATCAGAATAGTTCCATTATCCGTCCAATTTTCCTCCCCCCTGAAAACCATCCCCGCCCACTTCCGCTCACGCGTGGAAGTGGGGGTCTTCTCGTTGCGAGATGATAAATAAGGCCATTCTCGAATACAAAACATTCTCTCCTATCCATCGCCATGAATGCAAAAGGAGCGGCGCAACGCCGCTCCTTTCTTGACCGGCCATCCGCATGAACGGCAGCGGTTATTCTAGATACGATTATAAATGGGAAAGTCGGTGGATGTAAAGAGAAAAACAGCGTATAGAAAAAATCCGCATTGATCTCCCTCTTTCCTCACGGCTGCCGTCATACAAACGGCAACGACCGTTCATGCTGGGAACGAGGATGAATAAACAGTTCCCCCTTGAACCTCCAGTTGCGTTAGGGTGTATGATAAGGGAGAGACTAGCAAAAGAAAGAAGGGGGACAACTGTCATGGAGACGTATTCGATCGGCGAAATCGCCAAAAAGACAGGTGTATCCATCCGGACATTGCGGTATTATGATGAAATTGGACTGCTGCAGCCAACGAAAGATCCGTCATCAGGACATCGAATCTATACGGAAGAGGACATTCTTCAATTGCACAAAATTATGAGTTTGAAGTTTATCGGGCTTAGCTTGGAAGAGATTCGACAATATATTCACCAACCAACATATGACCTTACCTTAAAAGAAACGTTGATGCTAGAAAAAAACATGCTAGAACAAAAACGAAGACAGTTAGAAAGATCCATTCAAGCCATTGAATATGCCATCACCCTTTTAGAGGAAGAAGGAGAAATTGACAGCCTTCTCTTGATGAGTTTAATCCGCAGCATTCAAACAGAGGATGATCAAAAACGATTGATGACACATTACCTAGACCAAGAAACGGTTGATGCCATCTTCCATAATGAAGAACTCAAGCAAAAAGAGAACGAAATGATCAAATCCTATGCCCAATTCGTCAAACAAGTTCACGAACTGTACGGACTCCCCACCGACCACCCTGACGTACAGCACATGATTGAAACGTTCCTGCGCTCTACTTTTGGTCTTTTGAGCTTGGAGACCGTTGAAAAGATTACCGAGCTACTTAACCAGAACCAATGGGATTCTTTTGAGTGGAAAGAAGAATGGGATGTCCTTAGTCCCCTCCCCTTTTCCAAAGAAGAGAAGCAGTGGCTTGAACAAGCGATGGATGACTACATGCAACGTCTTGAGCACATGGGTATAGATATGAAGGAATCAAAGGAAGGAGAGAACAGTGGATATGAAAAATAGGATCGAAACGAAACAAGGCAGTCCGAAACCATTTTGGTATTTGCTCAAACAAGGAAAATTGAACAAATCGCTCATTGCTTTGGCCCTCATTCTTGGATTGATTGAAAGCGGGGCTGGGTTGATCATCCCTCTGTTTACGAAAGACTTTATTGATCTCTTAGCCCATGGCGGAATGAAGTGGCAACAAATTTTTTGGCTCTTATCTGCTTTTTTCGTTCAAACGGCGGCAGGCGGCATCTCGTTTTATCTCATGTCGTATGCCGGAGAAGCTCTAGTAGCCAAGATTCGAAGTCGATTATGGAACCACATCCTTCATTTGCCTGTTTCCTTTTTTGACCGCTATGAATCGGGGGAAACGATGAGCCGCATTACTCAAGATACAGCAGTCATCAAATTGCTTATTTCCAACCATCTCGTCACATTTTTTAGTGGCATTGTCTCTGTGATCGGTTCCATCATTTTACTGATTATGATTGATTGGCGAATTACTCTCTTTATCTTTTTGGCCGTTCCCGCTGCTATGCTCATCATCATGCCGTTGGGAAGAAAGATGCATCAAATTTCTTTGCGCACGCAAGATGAACTGGCCAAGTTTTCGGGACATCTTGGCCGGATCTTGCAAGATATCCGTCTCGTGAAATCTTATAATGGTCAACACATGGAAGCAGAAAAAGGAGATCAAGAGATCAAAAATTTAATGAACTTCGGTTTGAAAGAAGCGAAAGTCTATGCGGTCATCTCACCGATGATTGCCACCGTCATGATGCTCGTTGTCGTGATCATTGTCGGTTATGGCGGCGCCCGGGTTGCATCCGGGCATTTGACGGCGGGAGAGCTTGTGGCCATCATCATTTATATTTTTCAAATTGTCATGCCTTTCACTGCTACAGCTTCCTTTTTCACCACCTTTCAAAAAGCATTGGGGGCTACAGAGCGGATTAATGAAATCTTTCAAGAGCAACGGGAACTGCTGGGCTCACAAAAAGAACCCGACTTCAATCAAACATTGCAGTTCAAACATGTTTCCTTTTCTTATCATCAAGATAAACCGGTGCTAAAAGGCATTCATTTTACTATTGAGCCAGGCAAAACTTACGCTTTTGTTGGCCCCAGCGGCGGCGGAAAAACAACCATTTTTTCACTGATTGAACGCTTTTATCTGCCAGATGAAGGACAAATCTTGTTAGGAAACGTACCTATCCATGAAATCGATTTACAAAAATGGCGGCAAGCGATTGGCTACGTTTCTCAAGATATTCCCATTTTGTCAGGCACCATTCGGGAAAATATTTGTTATGGATTAGAAAGCATGCCTGAGCATGAAGAAATCGAACAGGCCGCTCGGCTGGCCAACGCTCACGAATTTATTCAAAAATTGCCGAATGGCTATGAAACAGAAGTCGGCGAACGAGGGATCAAGCTTTCAGGGGGGCAGAGACAACGTATTGCGATTGCTCGAGCCATCTTAAAAAACCCAAAACTCCTGCTATTAGATGAAGCCACTTCTAACTTGGACAGCGACTCAGAAAGCCTAGTGCAAGAAGCGCTGAAAAACGTGATGAAAGGTCGAACGACGTTGATTATTGCCCATCGGCTTTCTACCGTCACCGATGCAGACACGATCTTCGTTGTCGAAGACGGGCGCATTACTGGACAGGGGAACCATGAATTATTGCTGGCTACCCATCGTTTATATCAAAAGCTGGTCACCCATCAGTTTCTCCAAGGCAAAAGGTAACCAGGCAACCATATACTCACCGACTTTCCAGCTCACATTTCGCACCTTAACAAGAGGAAGAACAAAGGACTTTGTGAGCAACTGAACGCCATCACCAGCACGAGCTTGGCATTGAGAGTCCACCGCACCCAGCCGGTCAATCAATGGCGGAAGACCAAGATCTTAGCGAATGCGAACGTCCATAGGTGCAACCCTCTTTGCTTCCCTTGCGTGTCAAGGATTCATTCGACATCGGAATGAACAAATCCTCCCGATTTTTGTCAAGAAGGTGCGAAATGTGGCGCTGAATATTCATATTCCGATGGATTCATGATCGTATGCACACTCGCTGAATCACCGTCGACACTTATAAAGTGGCTCGTTTCCTTTGGCCCCAGTCCCCTAGCAACCCCTTGAATACGCCCGATTTTCTCCAGCTTTCCGTTTCCGATGTCCCAGCTGTACAGTTCCTCCTTTAAATGATAGCTGTTGCAAAAATACGCATATTTTCCCCTAACACATAGAGCTGTCGATCCGTGCAACGGTTCAGGCACTTCATATCTTTGCATGGCTTTGGCGCAGGGGTCCAAATGGATCAGCGAAAAATCGTTATAAGGAAAAAGCCATAATGTCGAGGATCTCCCTTTGCAAATCGCATAGCAGTCAATGATCATGGGGCGGTCTGTCAAATGGGAATGATATTGGAATATCGGAGAACCGTCCAATCGAAACAAAACCAATCCTTCCGCCGAAATTCCTTTGCCAAACACGCCTTCATCAAAGTAGCTGATCCATATCCCTTCTTTTCCAACCGCTATGTCTTCAATCCCGTCGCCTCCGCAAAATGAATGTTGTACATTTCCATGCAAATCTACCAAAAACACATTATGGCTGATTCCGTCACTTCTCGCATCAGCCAGCAAAAAGCGCTCGCTGTCGACCCAGCGAATGATGGGAAACCGAACAGCCACGTCTGGATGGAACACAACTCCATTCGCTACACACTCCATCCGGTTGTGATGTTTTTGCACGGCCAACCACCCGTACCGATCGCTCCAATCCGCATCCATCAGCCGAATCCCACTTCGTTCGGAAACAATCGAATAGAAGGTATAGGTTACGACTTCCAACGTTCATCCCTCACAGGCAAGTGATGGCGGGCATCGTTGTCGCCTCCTCATGTTTATTATATCGTTATGCCCGCTTTCATCCCAACCCTAAAGGACTGGGCTTTCTCGCTCGCTTACTGTAATTTTCATGAACATCTGTTTGTCATATAATGCTGACCGTGCTTTTGAATGGCATGAAAAGCCCCCGCCCCCTTGCTGTGTTTATGGAAGGTCGATCTTACGTCCACGCAAGGCGCAAAACCACCTTATTCGGGAACATCGATTTTCTGCAACGGCAATAGTAATCCAAAGCGGAATAAGTTCATTGCGGTCGCCCGCGCGGATCATTCACCATTTCGGCATTGAATTTTCCCGCCCTTGTCTAGCGATCACAAATATATAAAAACAGTTGTCCCAAGTAACTATTCAGCCCGTACATAGAAAAAATTTACGAGAGCCGGTTTGTTCGTACCTTCCTTGTCTATACTAATTACCATCATAGACATGGGAGGTGAACACAATGGCAAATGTTGCTTTTGGCTTCCAAGAAGCGGTCTTCACACTCGAAAGCATGGTGGCAAACATCGAACGTCAAGCACAGACCATCGAAAAACTCATCAACGAAAATAAACAGTTAAGACAAGAAAACCAGCAATTGAAAGCACGTATTGCAGAATTAGAAGCCCGTACGAAAAAAAACAGTACGAATAGTCATTTACCGCCGTCCTCTGACCGGTTTGGGGCGAAATCTCCTTCTCGCCAACCGTCGGAGAAACGGCCGGGAGGACAGCCAGGGCACCAAGGAACGACGCTCCGCCAAGCACCGAATCCTGACCATCGAGTCCTTCACCGTGTGACCCAATGCAAAGGATGTGGTCACTCTTTAGAACAKGTCGATCCACTTCAAGTAGACATTCGCCAMGTGTTCGACCTCCCAGGGGTTCGCATGGAAGT
>NZ_MVKA01000047.1:0-17658 GCF_002042905.1 Geobacillus sp. LEMMY01 | reverse complement strand
CGGTTGATGGAAAATCGCCAAATCCCGTACTTTTCTTGTCCGTCTGTCGTGGACAGAGGAAGTGGCAAACCCACAATGAGGGCAACGTTCCTGTGTCTCTGTTTTCTCTACATGAATCGCATAACCATAGGAAAGAAGTTCTTGTTTAATCACTTTAAATTCTGGCAATCCTAGTGGTATAGAAAGCACTTACGAGACCTCCTTAATGTTGATTTCACCGCTAACATTATTGCCAGGATCTCGTCAGTGCTTTCTCTTTTTTGTCACTAAATCACAAAATTTGGTGATGAACCTCAAAAAAACCACCCTTTCTAAGACATTATGAGGTCTTCAAAAGGATGGTCCAATGAGGCATATATTTATTCCTGTTTTCTTAACTTGATGGCTATGGAGGCAATCCCATATTATAATCACAATAAATTAAAGAAAATTATAAAAAATATATACCAATACATTAGAAAAATCTTAGAATTTCGATCTATTCTAAATGTGAAAAAGGAGCTTTTTAGCTTTACATTAACTGCTTGGTGAAAAAAGATGGAATCTATGATGTCTTTATACATCTTTCATCAAGTAGTTAATGATAAATATCAACATATGGAAAGGAGGGAATGAAGAATGGCGAAGTTGGATGATTTCGATTTGGACATTGTTGTCAAAAAACAGGACAACATTGTACAACCTAATATTACAAGTAAATCTCTTTGTACCCCGGGTTGCATCACAGGCATCTTAATGTGCTTAACGCAAAATTCTTGTGTATCTTGTAACTCTTGCATTCGATGCTAATAACTTATAATTCTCAACATCCATATTGAACCATGGAAGAGTTGGAAAATTCCAAGAGAATTGATCACAAGACAACTTTCCAAAGAAAATAAAGGGGATTTAACGCTTGGATTCACCCTTGATCGACACTCGTCAAGGGAGAAAAGGAGTCAGTATAAGGGCAAGGGCGGGAAGAAGCCCTTGTCCATTATTCGCTTCGCCGAATTTGGCAGGTCTTTAGCTCAGCGAGCTTGGGAGGACAAAAAAGCTAAGCCGCTTCTTGTTGGAGAAACTCTTGCGTCAAAGGGACGGGGATTTGTCCGTCGGACCATCATATGCGGAAGATCGGCGAGTTTTAGGATGACGCCGGAACCCAGCCCTTGAGTGCGCTGTGCATGTGCAGGAAGTTGAAATACACCACAAGCTGAAAATGCTATATACATGCTCATTGAAAAGTTAACCTTCGCATAAGTGGTGCCCACTCCGGTTATACTGCTCCTAAGGAAAAGCATGGAAAAGGAGCGGAATCAGACATGAAACGGCTGAAAATCACCCATGATCACGGATGGACGCCTCGGAAACTCCGCAAGCAGGAACGGAAGATCAAAAACGCTCATCTCCGCCAACGTGTGATGGCAGTCCGCCTTGTCATGGAAGGCTATTTGGGCAGAGAGGTTGCTTCCATGGTCAATGTGTGCCGCCCAACCGTTTCCCATTATGTGTCGCTTTTTAACGAAGGCGGCCTTGAACTCCTGCTTCATCGGGATTTTGCCCCTGGTAGCCGTTTCTCACCGAAGAACAGCAGGAAGAGATCAAACACACCTCGTGTTGACCACGACACCTGTGGAGCTGGGCTGGGACATCGCTTCGGCGTGGAATACGAACATCCTTCAATCCTATAAGGCTGGTGAAAAACAAGTTTTTTGCTCAAACCAGCGGTATTTGATCAGCAAGGAGAACAGATCTGACAAAGTTTCTCTAATTGAAAAAGAGTTGGGATGAGTTGCCTTTTTCATTAATTCACCGGCCTTCTATGTGTACCACCATTACAGCATATCCATTTCCCGCGAAGCATTACGAAAGCTCTTGCATCGAAAAGGGCTTTCTTGGACCCGGACGACCTACACGTTGGCGAAAGGAGATCCGGACCGGCAAAAAAACTTCGAGAAACAAATGGACCTGATAAAAAAACTTAATGGATTCGGATTTCATCCTGTTGTACATCGAATGAAACGCATATCCGGTCGTATCATGTGTTGCGTACGACATTGTCAGAGGTTGGCCGTCAAAAGCAAGTGCCTACGTTCGGCCATCATGCTCACATATCGCTGTTTGGCGCGGTCAACGTCCACGATGGCGAAACGGTTCTTCATCAAGCAGGGGCAGCCAATGCCACAACGTTTTTAGATTTCCTGCGAGTTCTCAAAGAGCGTTACTCGGACCGACTCGTCGTCTTGGTGCTGGATAACGCTCGAATTCATCACACCAAAATGGTGAGAGAATTTTTGCGGGAAGAAGGATAGTGTTTTCACTTCATTTACTTTCCTCCGTATTCACCGCAACGGAACCCGATCGAACGCTTGTGGAAATGGCTGAAAGATACTGTCATTGCCAATGTGTTTCACAAAGATCGAAACGATATCGCCCAAGCCGTTTTTGCATGTTTCTCAATTTAAAAAATATCGCTGGAAAGCGGTATTTTCAGTTAAAACACCGGCTCTCTAGAATATCAAGTGAAGCTTGTGCTTAAGAACCCACTATATAAATGAAGAAATTGTAATAAATATCATAATTACTACTAGCAACCTAATAAGTGTTGAGGTGAGCGCAACATCATCAACTAAAGAATACGAATTCAGTCAATGTCAAAAAATCGAGAAACATTTTATCCGGCTGTAGGACAGTTAACATTCGGAAGAAATCACTCAAATCATGAATACAGGTCCCTCCATACCTACTTTGCAACGTGGTTCAGGACAAATTCAGCACTGTAATTGGGTGCAGATCTTGTAAAAAGAGTCACGCAATTTACGGAAGATTGAGAATCATTGAGTTGGAGGCTTGATTTATGAAAGATCTTATCTTTAAAAACATCGATACGTTTATGATTCGAACACCGGTTTTATCAGTAGACAATTATTTAAGATTTTTTGATCAAAAACTGACTGAGGGAGAAATGAAAGAGCATCTGTTGGAAATTTGTCATAACCCTGTATTTAGAGAGAGTATCTTAGTAGCGAGTAAAAGTTTATATAATAAAATGATTGATTTTTGCAACGGCAAGGAAATAAAAAAATATGATTATTTTCTCAAAGCCATTCATAAGTATTTGATAAGAATTAGCACGAGACCAACGCCATTCGGTCTTTTTGCAGGAGTAGACTTTGGTAAATACACGGATGAAAATACATCAATAAGATATGGAAAGAATAAGTATAAGAAATTTGCTAGACCGGATTTAGAATGGCTGATGAAGATTGTAAAGAAATTGGAACAAGAACAATATGATCAATTATGGTTCACGGTTAACGACAGTATATTTTTAAAAGGAGAACGGGCATATTTACTACATTCGACACGAAAAGACAACGACAAGCGAGTCCATGAAATCAGCGTCAGAGTCACCCTTCCTTTTAAAATCACGTGTGAATTAGCTAGTAACTTGATCCATTACCAAACATTAAAAAAAGAATTAATCAAACAATTTCCAAATACGAGTGAGGAAAAAATTGAACATTTTCTCAAGCAACTAATAGAAAACGAATTTTTAATTTCCAATCTTCGCCCACCATTAACAGTGATGGATCAGCTTGATTATCTGATAAAACGATTGAAAGAAAGCCTTATAGAAGAGTGGAGCAACGAGTTAATTGATATTCAACAAAAGATTCGCACATATACCATGACCCCGTTAGGAGAAGGGGAGCAAATATATAAAGAGTTACATAAAAAAATGAAAAAGTTAGCAGATACCAAAAATGTGTTACAAGTTGATATGAAGTTAAACTTACAAGAAAAGAAGCTGAACAAGCAAGTGATAAAAGATTTAAATGAACTAATGCACATACTTCTGCCTTTTTCGATGACCTATCAACAAACAGATTCTCCATTTTCGAGGTACAAGCAAGAATTTATCGAAAAATATGGTGTGGACAGAGAAGTTCCTTTACTAGAAATGCTTGATAATGATCTCGGTATAGGAGCACCTATGGATTATACAAACCCTAAAAACGCAAGACTCGCTGTAGGTGTGCCCCATCAATTGATTGATGAGCAGTTAAGAGAATATTTTCTTCATAAATATATCGAGGCGGTTAAAGATAAAAAAAGTATAACAATAACAGAAGACGAGATAAAAGAATTGGGTCTAGATGACTATGATTACAACAGCATCCCGGATTCATTAGATATTAACGTAATCATAAAATGTGATTCAGAACAAGATCTTGAGAACAATCATTTCAAATACTATATTGGCCCTAATTTAGGATCGACCCATGCGGGGAAAAGTTTTGGAAGATTTTCTTATATGATGGAAGGGGAAGAGAAACTTTTCGAAACGTTAAATGAAGAAATGCTGAACTTGAATAACGATGATGGCGAGTATGTAACTTGTGAACTCGTTTATTTGCCAAATGAAACGAGACATGCCAATGTGACAAGAAATATTCATAACAGCGAATACGAACTTGCGTTGTTTACTAACAGCAGCAAAGATGAATATCATCGATTGAGCTTAAGTGATATTCTGATCGGCATAGAAAACGATATGTTTTATGCCAAAAGCAAAACACTCAATAAAAAGTTGATTATTACTATGAATAATATGTTGAACACACAAAATGCCCCGAATGCCATTCGTTTTTTGTATGATATAAGCTTGGATGGCAAAAAAATTTGGTGTAATTTTCCTTGGGATACGATCTTTCAAGACTATGCTTACATACCGGCAATTGAATACAAAAATTTCGTCATAGCACCACGAAAATGGGTGATCAATAAGATTATTAAAACAAACGACAAAATGAGTTTTACGGAATTTAAAAAGCGTTTTAAAAACTTTTGTTATGATTACGATGTGCCAAAATATGTTTATTTGACTTTTGCAGATAATCGGATTTTGTTGAATACGGAGGATGAGAATTGTTTAAGAATTCTTCATCACGAATTTAACAATGGATATGGAAACATTATTCTAAGTTCTTATGAAGATGCTGATCTTCATTTAGTTAAAGATGATGCCGAAAAAGAATATGTTTGTGAATTGGTGATTCCGTTAGTGAAAGTGAAACAAGAAAATAATCAATGGTACGCCAAACCGAAAAAATCAAGTCATATCCCAAGTTTTTCAGATATAAGAGTCAAGTTGCCTTTTGAAGATTGGCTTTATTTAAAATTGTACGGGGTCAATTCTAGAGCGGATGATTTAATCGCCTTTTATCTTTCGGAATATTGCCGTGAAAAGTTGGCTAAAGGAGAAATTGAAAAGTACTTCTATATACGGTATGCCGACCCCGAGCAACATATAAGATTAAGACTGAATGCCAGTGAAGAGAAACTTCTGCAGATTTATCCGGATATGAAACAATGGCTGCGAACGTTAATCGAAAAAGGAGTGCTAAGTCGTTTTTCCATCGACTGCTATGAAAGAGAAATTGAGCGTTATGGTGGAACAGAATTGATCGGTCTTGCAGAAAACTTATTTTTCTTCGATAGCATAGTAGTAGAAGACATATTAAAGCTAAAACGTTTGAAACATATTCATTTTAGCGATGAAGTGATCGGAATGGTTTCCATCATTCATTATATGGAACAGTTCGGCCTAGATTATGAAAGTCAATTGGATTTCTTGCAACAGCAAGTCAACAAACAAGACTATCGTGAAGATTTTCAAAAGAATCGATCTGTTTACATGAAAGTTTGTAATACGGATAATGATTGGCAAGGGTTAAGAGACACTGATGAGGGGATGTTATTATTAAACGTTTTGAACCAAAGAAACAGAAGCATAAAAGAGTATGCAAGCAAGATCCAGGACGGTCTCGAAGCTTCTTCTGAATTATCCATTTTAGACAGTGTGATTCATTTACACTGTAACAGGTTATTCGGCATTGATCGAGAGTTTGAAAAGAAAATCCGCACATTAGTTGCCCATACGTTATATGCATTAAAGTATATTAAAGCTCATGGATTAGTCTTAAAAAATTAGAGATGTTATCCATTTGTCCAAGCATTGAGGAGATGACATATAAATGGACCCACGACTTGGACTTTTTTCAACAAAAGCTACCGACAAAAGATCGACAAGCCCTCTCCTGTTTACTTAGGTTAAAAAGCCTTTAATGACGGGAAGAAGATCTAATTTTAGCATGCGGGGATTGAAAATATTATGAATATAAAAGAGTATGATGATCACGTTACCATCAAAGATATTGTGAAATCAATAAGGATAGTTCCCAAGACACTTGTTCTTATAAAGAACGTCGACAAACAAAGTTTTTTTATCATTATTTTCTTAAGCTTATTAATGGGAGGCGCACCTATTGTTACATTGCTCGGTTCGCAAAACTTGTTGAATGCAATCGGGTCCCAAAATATTCGTATTATCATATCGGCATTGATCTTTTATATTTCTGCTGTTTTACTCAGCGAGATCATCAGCAGTTTCATGGAATATTACCAAAATAAATTTCAAACTCTCATCAACTACAAACTTAATTTGCAAATCATGGACAAGTGTACAAAATTGTCTTTACGGCATTTTGAGGATGCCGAAGTTTATGATATGTTGCAAAGAGTACAGAATGAAACGCCGTATAAACCATTTGAAGTGTTTTTATCCATATTAGGTGCAATATCGGCGATTGTAACATTTTTTTCATCGATGATGATCCTGATCCATTGGAAACCTTGGGTGTTGATTATATTAATCTTCATACCACTCGTTTTTTCTTTTTATTTCTTCAAGATTGGCCAAAGAGAGTTTAATGTTAGTTGGTTGCGTGCACCGGAAAAAAGGAAATCATGGTATTTGTCTTACCTAATGACAAGAGACAACACGTTCAAAGAAGTCAAAATATATAACTTAGCAGGGTATATTTTGAACAAATTTAAAGAAATCAACAAAAAATTCGTTGGACAGGATATCCATCTTTTTAAAAGAAGAACGGTTTTTACATTTATTTTTGAGCTCGTTGAACAAATATGTATCAATACCGTACTTGTTATCATCATCATTTCGGCGTTGGCAGGTGAAATCCTTATAGGTCACGTCGTGGGGCTTATTCAGGCCTTGAACTTAATTTCCAGTAACTCTAAGAAAATATTGAATATCATCCATTCTTTGTATAAAAACAATTTATATATCAACCAACTGTTTGAATTTTTGGGGTTAGACGAAGAAGTATTGGACAAAGAAGACCGATTCGTATCGGGGATAGACAAAATCGAAAGTATTAAGATAAGAAATTTAACGTTTCGTTATCCAACGAATCCAAAAGTAGTATTGAAAAATATTAACCTCGACATCAACAAAGGGGAAAGAATAGCCATCGTCGGTGCAAATGGATCAGGAAAGAGCACCCTTATAAAACTTTTATTGAAATTGTATGAGCACGATGAGGATAGCATTTTTTATAATGGTGTGTCCATCAATGATTTGGATACGGAACAATTGAGAAAAAATATTGCCGTGTTGTTCCAAGATTTTGTGAAGTATGAATTGAAATTAAGGGAAAACGTGGGGTTTGGCGATATTACGCGCATTGATCGTGACGGAGAATTAAAACAAGCCATGGAGAGGGCGAGAGTAAATTTTATCGAGGATTTAGATACTCAGCTTGGTTTATGGTTTGTCGACGGTGTTCAGCTTTCGGGAGGACAGTGGCAAAAAGTAGCGATTGCTAGGGCGTTATTTCGGGATGCATCCGTATATATATTGGATGAACCTAGCTCGGCACTGGATCCCATTTCCGAGAAAGAAGTCATTGATATGTTTATCAATATGACAAAAGATAAAATTGGTATCTTTATCTCACATCGTCTATCAACAGCTAAGCTTGCCGATAAAATCGTAGTAATGAATGATGGTGAAATTGTCGGTATAGGTACGCATTGGGAATTGTTAGCTACGAATGAGTTATACAGAAGAATGTATGAATTGGAAGCTTTGAAAAACGAGGAGGAGTATGAGCATCTCAATGAAAGCGCTGGTTTGTAATCTTGCGAAAAAATTGTCGGATTATGAGAATATGAAGCGAATCGTCAATCACCCAAGTAATTATATTAAAATTGGAAACAAGACGATAAATCCGTTTAATGAGTTAAGTTTAAGCCATGGGTTACCAGCCTTATGTGCGCTGTACGGCGAATTGAGCGAACAATATCCGGATGAAGGTTGGGATTTATTAGGGCATCAATACATGAAAAAAATCGGTGAACAAATGAATCAACACGGCTTCCCTTCTTTATCCATGTTTACCGGATTGGCAGGGATCGGCCTTGCTGCAGTATGTTTATCCAAGGGAGGAAAAAGGTATCAAAACTTTATCTCAACGATTAATCAAGCCATCGAAGAAAGAATCGGAGAAATGATCGAGTATTTGAAACAGAAACCGTATCCGAATATGGACGATTACGATGCTATTTCGGGAGTAGCGGGTATAGCGAGCTACTGCCTATTATTTCCGCAAGAGATGAAAAAAAGTATTACGTTAATCTTAAAATACATTATAGATTTATCTCAAGATAAACAAATGGAGGATATCAACGTTCCTGGCTGGTATATTCCCCCAAAGAATGCTTTTTCAGACACTGAAAGGAGAAAATGGCCATCGGGTTTCTTTAACATTGGGTTGTCTCACGGTATACCTGCTTTACTCATTGTCTTGTGCAATGCCAAAAAACTGAATATTTACGTAGATGGGCAAGATGAATGCATTCAAAGAATAGCTGATTTTCTTATGAAGTTTCAAATTAAAGATGAAAATGGCTCTTATTGGGGGACTCATGTTTCTCTAGAGGAATACAAAAATGGCTCTGTCCTAAACAAAGATACAAGGGATGCCTGGTGTTATGGCACGCCTGGTGTTGCTTATTCGTTACTTATAGCAGGTAAAACTCTAAATAATCAATCATACATTGATTGTGCTGTCAGCGGAATGAAACTGGCAAGCAAACGGCTTTACAACATTTTTTCTCCTTCCTTCTGTCATGGTTTATCGGGAGTTGCGTATATATGCAACAGATTTTATGAAGAAACGAATATCAGCGATTTTAAGGAAGCCGCCTGCAAATTAGTCGATGATATAATAAAATTTTATAATGAGGAATTCCCTTTTGGCTTTAAAAATATTGAGGAGAGCGAAGGAAGCACGAAATATTATGATTATGTGGGACTAATCGATGGAACAGCGGGAATTTTATTGACGATATTAGCTATACAAAACTCGAAAAAAACGCCTTGGGATTGTGCATTTTTATTATCTGAAGTTTAAATGTTGTTTATATACAATGGAAAAGCCGACTGATCGATGGTTAGAGGCAAGCCGCAGAGGGGGCTCCATCATACCTTGGCGTACCGATCGGTCGAACAACTCCCTAAAAAGGGTGTTGTTCGATCGACCGGTCATCGATCAAATATGTTGGAAAAGGTTCATAGACAAGAGGTGTCTTTCACCCGGGCGTCACTCAAGACGTGCGCATTTTTTAGTAAAAAGCAACAAAGAGTAAAGCTTCACATTGCACCTATGAACAATGCAACGGTGTTATGAGATTACCCCATGATATGGGGATGGAATAGGTTAAAATGCGATTCAACTGTATGGGGGATCAAAAGATGAATAACAAGAAAATTTTGGTCGTTGATGATGATGAAGATATTTGCTGCACCATTAAACAATATTTGGAGCTTCATCATTATCAGGTAGAAACGGTCCACAGCGGTGTAGAAGCGTTGAAGATGATAAACGACGATTTTGATTTGATTGTGTTGGATATCATGATGGAAGGAATTGACGGAATGGAGCTGTGTACAATCATTCGTGATCGGGTTGATTACCCTATTGTATTTGTTAGTGCTAAAACGCTGGAGGAAGATAAGGTTCAAGCTCTGGCGATCGGTGGGGATGACTACATCACCAAGCCGTTCAGCTTAAAGGAGTTAAAGGCGAGAATTGATTCTCATTTAAGAAGGGAAGAACGGATTCGTTCAAACGAGAGATATCTTTTGAGTTCTAAAAATATTACGATTGATCTTTTGGCTAATGAAGTCTTTTGTAAAGGAAAGAAATTACCGTTAACAAAAAAAGAATATGAGATTGTGAAGTTGTTGATGCTCAATAAAAAGGTCGTTTTCTCCAAAGAAAGAATCTTTGAACGAGTATGGGGGATTGACTCCGACAGCCAGTTAGACACGGTTACAGAAAGCATCAAAAATATTCGAAAAAAAATCAAGGACGTCGATCCAGAAACCTCTTATATTCAAACATTATATGGGCTCGGCTATAAATGGGATGTGAGCAATGAAAAACGATAAAACAATCAAACGAGATTTTTACTTGTTGGTTGTGAAGGTAGTGTTGGCAACAGTGATCTCTTCGGCCGTTACCTATTTATGCGTAATCTATTTGATTATGACATTAACCACGAACGATGTGGTGAAACCGACCAATTATTTCGTGAAGGATTTGGATTTGATTGAAAAAAAGGTGAAAGAAAACGAAGAGGCGATTTTCAAGGGGAGATTAATTCCCATTCATCGTTACAGTGAAAAGATACAGGGAGAAGTTGTAGACATCAGCGGTAAGCATCTGTATGGTGATCGAGAAATTATAGACGATCAAGTAGATATTAGTCAATCGATCAACCGTGAGATTGTAAAAGGAAGCTATGTGTATCGGTTCATTCCCCTGAAGCATGATAACGCCATTCAGGCGGTATATGTGTTGAAAGCGCCTTTTGGGTTCATCATTAACAATCAAAATCGCTTGGAAGCCGTGTTGATTTATGCTGTGATGTTTATTTCTCCGTTGATCTTTTTTATTGTCTATTTGATTTTCTTTACATCTAGGCTGTACAAATCATTGTTTCATAATGTCAAATTGTTGCTCCAGGCTTCTGATCACATTGCAAGCGGGAATTTTGATTTTCAAGTCTCGGGGTTGAAAAGAAAAGAGTTTATCAAGATCCAGGATTCCTTTAATACCATGATCAGTGCACTGAAAGAAATGGTGGAACGTTTAGCAAAGACCGATGACGAACGAAAAATGATGGTATCATCGATCGCACATGATATCAGAACCCCGTTAACGGTCATCCAAGGACAAATTGATTTGATTCAAGATTTGAGAAAGTTGGACCACTTTGATGTCACTCCCCATTTAGAGATTATTCGCAAAAACTGTGGGAAGATGACCATGTTGACAGATAATTTGTCGTTGCTCTATAAAGTGGAGAATGACCACTTCTCATTGAATGGAAAAGAAGTGGATGTAAGGCAAATCCTTGAGGAGAAAAAACTAGAGATCTCAACAATGGTTTACCATCAAAAATCGATAAACATTTGCTTTGATGTGAATTTGCAAAAATCATCTTACATACTTGATGAAGCGATGTTAATGAGAGTGTTGGACAATATTTTATACAACAGCCTGAGGTTTACAAAAAGCGGAGAAATTAAGTTGGAAGTACATGATGAAAAAGAGGGGAATGAGTGTAAAATCTATTTTCGCTGTTCAGATACAGGAACGGGATTTAAAGAAAACGATACGTCTTTGTTGTTCCAGCCTTTTTACCAGGATAAGCAGTATAAAAATCATGTTGGATTAGGACTGTATATTGCTAAAAGAATTGTGAATCATCATGGCGGTGAAATTTGGGCCTACAACAATGAAAAAGGTGGAGCGACGGTTGAATTTTATATTAAGGAGCTATCTGATTAATCATCCAATCTTATGGGCTTTCCGCCGTTATCGAGAGTGGAGAATGCAGCTAGGGAGGAATTTCTCTTTCCCTAGCTGACAGTCTCTAAGCCTTTATTTTCTTTTAGCAATCAAAAATTGGTGGTTCACCGTAACAGCTACTTCTTCATCTGGGTTTACGCCTTTGATGCTGTATACCCAGCCAAAGTTCAAGTGAGTTCGTTTTTCATCCGTTTGATCGGGAATGACTTCGATCTTTCGCAGCTCTTTTTTACTCAAGATTTGATGATGCTCATTGATGGTAATCGTCTCCGCTACTTTCCCGATCGGTTTGTTCAATTGATTCCGATCGACTTTTGCTGCTTGAATCATGTACGTTCGGCCTTGATAGTGAATTTCTTGCAAATTTTCTTTGTTCAACTCGTATTTTGGTAATTTCCGATCGATCTTCATATTTTGTGTTGCTGTCTTTTTTAAGTCACTGACAAGTGAACAACCTCCTATGAAGAGAACTCCAATCAACATGAGGAGTAAGATGGAGTTTTTCATAGTTGCTCTAAGACCTCCTTTTTTAACATCCCGTTGAGAGGGAGAAGTGAACTTTCATTCATGTGGTTTATTTCCTTCCCAGCGATGAAACCAGATTGAACCAATGATGGTTACGATGATGAACCCTAGAAGGGCATAGGCCATTCCTTCCCATAATGATAGCGAATAGGAATTTAACAACTGCGCCCCCAAGGTTTGCTTTACTTCGGGCATCATCAAAATCGGAAATTGTGAGAGACGAACAGCCCAAGCCCAAGGAATGTAGCTCCATATGTGATCGCCTAAGGAAGTTGCCCCAATAAGGGCGGCAATCAGAAATCCGCCGCTTCCTACTGCGATCGAGGCTCCCATTCCAAAGGCAAAGCTGATGAACAGATGCATGGAAAAAAGGATGAGTGAGCCCACGATGGAGAGCATGGCTCCCTGCAAAAATACATCATAATGAATGTGGACCACTTTGAGTACGTATTTCATCCCGAACAGCATGAGAATCGTCGCCAGCAAGATATCCGCGCATGCAATAAAGATGAGTAGCGTGAGTTTGCCAACATACCATTTGATTTTGGATACAGGACCGGTCAAGATGTTCATGAAACTTCCTGCTTTTTCTTCTTGATAGGACATCAGCCCGGTAAGCAGGGAGATGATCATCGGCAATGAAACGGCCAGCACTTCAAAAAATCCTTGATAGATTTTCATCTGCCACAACATGGGGGTGCGGTAGTTCGAAAAATACCATACCATAAAGAGCGGATAAATGATTGGCGTGATGATGACCATCATCCGAATCGCTGTGCGTTTCGTTTTGATCCATTCGGATGACAGAAGGCGAAGAAACGACATGTCAATGCACTTCCTTTCGCGCGAACCAAGCGGCGGTTAGAAAAGATAACAACAGAAAAATGACAAGGGCGATGGCTAGGCCTGTCGGAATGACAGAAGGATCCAATAGCGGATTCCCTTTCTCCAAAGGAACGCCGTTCGGATGCACCCCGATGATCGGGCACATCATCCTCATTCCCCAGCTCCATGGAATGAACAGCCAATAAGGTTGTGCGGCCATGACTACCCCTAAGGCGAGGCCGATGACACTGACCATGATCGAGGCCGCCATCCCGAACCGCTCGGCAATAAATAATCCGATCGGGATATAGGCTAAAGAGGTCAACCAAATGACCAAGCTGGCGAATACGGCCACCGTCGCTGATGAGAGGCTGTTGGGCAAAAACCATTTCAATAAAACAAGCAGGACGATCAGCTCGATGGTTGAGAGCAGCATATAATAGGCGATGACGGCGATTTTGCTCCACCATAGACGCACAATGCTAATGTCGAGACAACGCAACGCTTTATCGTTTCCTGACTTTTTCTCCCTTGCCGCCGAAAGGGAAGCGATCAAGGCCGTTCCAATTGGAACAAAAATCAACGGCCACCAATTAAATACCGTGTATTCAAAATAATGGCGCGTTGAATTCATGGTTGGCATGGTGATCATGGCATACAGGACAAAGAAAAGCGGAGCGATGAATACAAGCTTTTTGGCAAACGTCCGCTTGTATTTTAAGCGTTCTGACTGGAACATATTGAGCATGACTCCCATCCTCCTTCATTGCTCGTTCACTACATCGATAAAGAGTTTTTCAAGATCTTGGCTTTCGTCGATTTTGCCCTGATATTTGAGTTTCCCGTTTTGAATAATACCAATGTAATCGGCTAATTGTTTGACTTCTGACAAAATATGGCTGGATAGGATGACGGTGATTCCGTTTTCGGCAAACGATTTAATGAGTTTTCGCAAGTCCTGTATGCCTAATGGATCCAATCCGTTTGTTGGTTCATCGAGAATGAGCAGTTTCGGATCATTTAAAAGAGCTTTGGCAATTCCTAGCCTTTGCTTCATGCCAAGGGAAAATTGAGATGCTTTCTTTTTCCCCGTATTTTCTAAGCCGACGATGTTCAAAACTTCTTGGATTCGCGAGTCGGGCAAATGAAGCAATTTGGCATGAACAAGTAAATTCTCATAGGCTGTTAAATTGCCGTAAAGAGCCGGGGATTCGATCAGTGCGCCGATATCTTTCAGGTCTTTTCTGCTCCAAGGATGGCCGTTGATCACGATTTCCCCTTTTGTAGGACGCAACAGCCCTGTCAGCATTTTCAAAATTGTTGATTTTCCGGCTCCGTTCGGTCCGAGCAATCCATAAATCGTATGTTTCTTGACTTTCATGGATACATCATCCACCGCGAGTTGTTTGCCAAACGCTTTGCTTAAATGATGGGTTTCTAACATATACTCTTCCATGTTCATTCTCCTTTCATAATGGGAACATGTTATGCTGCTTTTGGCTGGCATAAGCGCAAGAATAGGACTGTTATATCCGTGCTGTTCTCATATTAATGACTCAATCTAATGTTTTTATAAGAAAAGAACACATTGATGATGTTTTTTACAGATTGGCATCCAGCGACAGTCTGGTGTATCATTTGCTCTCGCGGCGATGAGCGCCCTCTTCTCCCTGATCCTGAAAAATGCTCGAGAATGGTGAATACTCCGAGTTCGAGATTGTTCAGACAAGCGGCGTGTTGACGGTCTACGCGTCGGCTCCCGCTGCTTAGGTTGTTCGGGACGGAATGCGTCAAGGAAAAGGGGAAGGCGTCAACATGATGCTGATTTGAAGAAGGAATTTGCTCAATCATGTTGAAATTTACCTATTTGGAAATATTTATTTTGCACAAGGACGGCCATGACGCGTTAACATAGGGGATATTTTTGATTTTTCGCTCTTCTTAACGAAGTGTTCGTGATGTCCAATCGAGATCATTAGTGATTTTCAATCGTTTCATGTTATTGCCGCTCCTTTTGGGATGTTTAGGAACAGTATAATTAGAGCGGAGATCACTTATATGAACGTTAATGTTTTAATGTGCACCTATATAGTTAAGGTATATAAGCTGTAATAAAGAATTTCCACGGTTTTGTATTAATGTTCAAGCCGTAACACGGTAGTCTATAATGCGAGTATGCCGAGAGTCTGGTGGATAAACACTTTTTTGAATTAAGTGTGTTAAGACACAGAAGGAATATCAAAATATAGGTATAGAAAGGGTTGAGGAATTTGAAGATTAAAGATGTATTTGGGGATTTGCCTACACTTACTACTGAACGTTTAATATTAAGAAAATTAACGTTAGATGATGCATATGACTTATTTGATTATGCGTCAAATTCGGAAAACTGTAAATATTTACCTTGGAGACCTCATCATACCATTGAAGATTCAATTCAATTTTTAGAATTTGTCATTAAGTCTTATAAAGAAGGTAGTTTAGCTCCGTGGGGAATCGTTTCAAAAGCAGACAATAAAATGATCGGGACAATTGATATAGTTAAATGGTTACCCAATCATCATAAAGCTGAGATAGGTTTTGTTTTATCGTATAAGTATTGGGGGAAGGGATTAGCAGTTGAAGCGGCTAATAAAATCATTGAATTTGGTTTTGACAAGATGGAATTAAACAGAATTGAGGCATTTGCTATGATTGAAAATGTTCAATCTTTAAGAGTTTTACAAAAGTTAGGGATGCAATTTGAAGGGGTTATAAGAGAACATTGGTATATTAAAGGGAAATTTAGAGATATGGCTATATACTCTATTCTAAAACGAGATTATTTTAAATCAAGGGACGGGTTGCAAAACGCATAACTGATGAATAAAGGGACACAAAAAATCCACTCTTATTGGGAATTATATACAGTTACTAAAAAACTTCAAAGGGGTGACACTATCAAGAGTTCCAATTCTTTGATCGAATACACCGATGAAATCCTACGTACACGGTGGCCAAAGGGAATCCGGATGAGCAAAAGCGATTTGAAAAGCAAATGGATCTGATAAAAAAACTTGATCACCAAGGATACCGAAAATGCCATTCTTCTGTACATCGATGAAACGCATATCCGCTTCGATCATGTGTTGCGATCCACCTGATCCGAGGCCGGCTGTCAAAAACGAGTGCCGACATTCGGCCATCATGCCAGTTTTGGTATTTGGCGCCGTGAACGTCCACGATGGGGACACCGTGGCCGTGGTTCATCAAGAGGAGAGCGCCAATGCCACGGCGTTCTTGGATTTCTTGCGTCTGCTCAAAGAGCGGCATCCCAACCGGATGATTGCGCTCGTCTTGGACAATGCCCGGATTCATCATGCTCGAATGGTGAAAGACTTTTTGCGGGAAGAAGGGCAGTGTTTTCATTTCCTGTATCTCCCGCCCTACTCGCCGCAGCTCAACCCCATCGAGCGTTTGTGGAAATGGCTGAAGGATACGGTGATCACCAATGCCTTTCACAAGGATCGCCACGAGATCCTTCAAGCGGTTCAACGATTGATCCACTACATTCCGAAACGCCCGGAGGACGTGTTGCGGCGCCTGGAGTGTGCAGTGTGATCGAGAAGTGAACTTTTCAAGGTGCATCTATATAGTACCACTGGTAAATTATTGTGTTTTGGTAGCATAAATGCTATCATACGCATAAATCGGGAGGGTAAAAGAATGAGTGATTTTTTTAAAAAATATGCAGCTATTCGAGGCGAACAGCATGTTCAAAAACTTCAATTAGAAGGAACGATAGCTGCACAGATCAAAACAAGACGGAAACAGCTGAATATGTCTCAACAGGAACTTGCAGATCGTATTGGAGTTCCAAAATCCACGATTGGGAGAATTGAAGCTGGGCTTACAAGCCCTAGAGTAGAGACGCTTTTTAAAATCTCGCAGGCATTGAATACTCCTTTCATCATTGATGGTACGAGTAGACAGGATCATAACCTACATATTCAAGTTTAGTGGCTTATATCTTGGAGCTGTTCCTTGGAGAGAAAATTCTCCAAGGAACTTGTTTCCGTGAAAATGCATGCGCCCCGATGAGTCATTTTCATGCCCGGGTGGAGAGCAAAAATTGCTCATGGAACTTTTCCGTGAAAATCCCCACCACTTGGTGAGTGCGGTATACGCTCCTGATCCGTGAGGGTATACTGAAAATGGCCAAAAAAGGCAATAGGAAAGCAGAGGTGCCCGATTTTAGGCATCTCGTATAACCTGTCTGCCTTTTGGCTAGACTAAATAAGTTGTGGTTGGCGGAACGGCTCTTTGCGGGAGATCATGCAAAAGATGATCACCAACATCCGCCGAGCAATGGCGATGAGGGCTTTTTTCTTCCCGCACCGGGCCGCCAACGACCAAAACTTTCGGGACAAGGGATGCGTCTTGGATCGAGCTGCTGACCATGCCGCCTCGCATAACGCCGATCGGAGATGGGGATTGCCTTTTGTCGTGCGCGTGCTCTTTCGCTTTCCGGCGCTTTCATGGTTGCCGGGGGACAACCCCGTCCATGAAGCCGCCCGTTCCGGCGTTTCAAAGACGCTCA
>NZ_MVKA01000075.1:0-1850 GCF_002042905.1 Geobacillus sp. LEMMY01 | reverse complement strand
GTGGTGCGTCAGAATCTACCGTGTCTGCAGCGGTCATCCGGGACGCCGATCCATCGAGCGTTGTCGGCGCTTCGGGATTTTGGTTGGGTGTAAAAAAATGGAATACAATATCATCACCTCAAGATGAGGGATGAGAGTCCGAAAGCGCTTACGATATCAATTCCTGAAAATGGTTCGCTAACTAGTGATTGACAACACCCGTAGTGAACCGAAAAAATGTTCTCCACAAAGTCTTGACTGACTCTAGCCACATTCCATAACAGAACAAAGCCATTTTATGAAGTAAAATAATATAAGACATTACTTACTTAAGGAGGTTTTCAATAGTGTTAAAAATGAAAAAGTTATTCGGGGTGGCTTTAATAAGCCTTTTTGTACTTGGAGGGTGTAGTCAGGAAAAAGAAGAAGCCCCAGAATTGATTGAAGTAAAATTTAAAACAATTCCAGAGACTATAAAAGTCAATAAAGAGGTGGAATTAGTCGCCACTGTTACTCAAGGAACAGAAAAAGTAGAAGATGCTGATGAAGTCACATTTGAAATTTGGAAGGAAGGACAAACGAAAGACCAACATAAAAAAATTGAAGCGAAACACGCTAAAAATGGTGAATACAAGGCTACTTATGTCTTTAAAGAAACAGGGAAGTACTATGTCATTTCACACACAACGGCTAGAGGAATGCATAATATGCCTAAAAACGAAGTAATTGTAAAGTAAAAAAACTCACTAAAGAAACTTCAGCTTATCAATTTATGGACAAGCTAAAGTTCCTCGCGGGCGGTGGCGATTGTCCATGCTATACGCAAGCATGACTGAAACGGCTGAAACAGTGCTTATAGAAGCGACGGGATATTCGCATATCGATATTGTCGAGATGACGCCGATTATTTCGATTTATATCAGATCCGGAGTACTCAGGATCATGTATGATACGAACGAAGAGAGAGGATAGGTGAAGGTAAAGATGAAACGAATGTTGCTTCTTCTTTCCATCGTATTGCTAGCCGCGTGCGGAAAAACGATTCCGGACGCCAAAAATTGGCCGGTAGATGATTTTACATTTACGGACCAAAATGGTCAGTCATTTGGCTTGTCAGATTTAAAAGGAAAAGTATGGGTCGCTGATTTTATTTTTACCAACTGTGAAACCGTCTGTCCGCCAATGACAGCGAATATGGCGAAGTTGCAGGATATGGTGAAAGAGGAAGGACTTGATGTCGAATTTGTATCCTTTAGTGTTGATCCGGAAAATGATAACCCGGAAATATTAAAACAATATGCTAAAAAATTTAATGCCGATTTGTCAAATTGGCACTTCCTTACTGGTTACAGTCAGGAAGAAATCGAAACATTTGCTCGAAAAAACTTTAAAGCTATTGTACAAAAGCCAAAACAAGGCGATCAAGTCATTCACGGTACCGATTTTTACCTTGTTGATCAGCAAGGGAAAATCGTGAAATATTACAGTGGTATAAGTAATGTTCCTTATGAAGAGATTATTAAACATATTAAGGCTTTACAGTAAAAAGAGAGGGCTGACTCAAAAGGCCGCTAAAAGCGGCCTTTCAGTCAGTCTTTTTTATGACTAACTGTAGATGAGCATTTTTCATTACAATAATTTCCATAACCCAACAGACAAACAGGGTACCCCTTAGGCGACATGGAGCTGTTTTTTGATCACATCAATGGGAATATCTTGCTTCGCGGCGTCATAAATGAACTCGACGACGCTGTGGCCTTTCCGTGATCGAAGAAGCTCCAGTCCAGCGGAAAGGTTTTGTTGGGATTCGGCGATGCTGTACACGCAGGAGAGCAGCACCACCGCCCAATACCGTTTCACCGCCCGAATGT